>JBOHQZ010000763.1:0-3813 GCA_050732275.1 bacterium | reverse complement strand
CGCTGAAAAATATCTCCCAAAACATGCGCAAACCGTGGCGCTTCTCCTTTGACAGTGCGATTAAAGCCGCCACCGGCAAGAGCGGCGCGGAGCTGTATCGCGAGTGGAAAAAGTATCTCGAAGAAAAATACGCCGCGCAGTTGCGCGATATTCAGGCGCACAAGGTCGAGGGCGAATTGCTGCAAAAAGAGGGCACGGCCAATTTTTTCCCGCGCTGGTCGCCGGATGGCAAGTCCGTCGGCTTTCTGACCAACGAAGGCGCGGATTATCTCGGACAAACCGCGCTGGTGATTCGCGATCAGTCCACGGGGAAAATAAAAGCCGTTAAGGCCGGCGTGCATTATGCTTTCGCGTGGTCACCGGATGGAACGAAGATCGTTTACTCGCGCAAATCCGAAAAAAATCCTGGACACTCGGCGTTTTACGATTTGTTTGTATATGATCTCAAAACAAAAAAAGAAAAGCGGCTGACCGAGGCAGCGCGGGCGCAAAGCCCGGGCTGGTCACCCGACGGCAAAAAACTTGCCTGCGTGCTGAACCACGACGGCGCGCAAAATTTGGCGCTGTTCGATCTCGAAAAGGCGCAGCTCAAAATGCTGACCGCGCACCAAAATCAGGAACAAGTTTACACGCCGCAATGGTCGCAGGATGGCAGCCAAATTTTGTACGGCTTCTCGCGCTCGCGTGGCCGCGATCTTTATTTGTATGATCTTGCCACCGGCGAGAGCCGCGCGCTGCTCGATGATCCGGCGGACAGCCGTGACGCCGTATTCGGTCCGGATGGCAAGGCCATTTATTTCAGTTGGGATGAGAGCGGGATTTTTAATATCTATTCTCTCGATCCCGCCACGAAGCAAACGACGCAATTGACCAACGTCATCGGCAGCGCGTTCATGCCGTCGGTCAATCGAAATGGCGAGCTGGTGTTCAGCACGTTCGTCGCCGCAGGTTATAAAATCGCGTATTTAAAAAATCCTCAGCCTTTGCCGCCAGAGCACACGCGCTATCTCACTTACGAAGGCGGCAACACCATGCTCGCCAGCCGCGATGGCAACGGCTCTTTCGCCAAGCTCGACGTCAGCGGCATCAAGCACGCGGCTTATGATGACAGCAAAATTCCGGATTATCAAATCAAGCCATATCGTGGCCAATATACGTCGGTAGCGTTTTTGCCCCGCCTGGCTTTTGATTATGGCACCACCAAGCTCGGCGGTTATTTTTATTCCAGCGAGGTGCTGGATAAATTCAACTTCATCGGTGGTGCCGCGGCGAACCGCGCCAAAGATTACGATGCGTTTCTGCTGGTCGATTACAGAAAGCTCGGCCCGACTTTTTACCTCGAAGGATACAATCAAGTTTTGCACACCAATGTGGAAGATATCGAGGTGCGTTACAACTTGGCGCAGATCGATCTCGGCTTGCGCGCGAGTTTCAACAGCCAGAATCACGGCCAGCTTGGGTTTACGTATAGCCGATATAATGCTAAAATCACTGCGGTTGTGGATGACTTTGGCACCAAAGGTAGTTTTGCCTACACGTATTACATCGGCAAGACGATTTCCTATCAGCACATCCTGCGCCACCACCTCCGCGCGGTCGATGATGAAATCAACCCGCGCGCTGGCCGCGAAGTGCGTTTCCGCTATGCTTACGAATTCAACGATTTTATCATCGACAATCCGGATAGCGCCTTCAAAGTGTCGGCGTACGGCACCCTGGTCGAAGTTTACTCGCCGCACAATCTCCACCGCGTCGAGCTGGATTGGACCGAACACGTCGGCTTGCCCGGCCGCACCGGCTTGACGCTGTATGGCCGCGGCGGGCTGATCACGCCGAATGCCAACAACTTTTTCTACTTTTTTGCCGGCGGGCTTCCCGGCGTGCGCGGCTATCCGTATTACAGTATGGAAGGCCGCTACCTGGCGCACGGCCGGGCCACGTATCGTTTTCCGCTTTTCCGCCACGCGGATTTTTCACTGCTGCACTTGTATTTTGACAAAGTGTTTCTCGGCGTGTCGTATGATTACGGCGGCGCCTTTGTGAAGACCAAAGGCATCCGCGCCAATTTGCACGACAGCATCAATCTGCAACTGCGCATGAATATGTACTCGTTTTACGTTTTTCCAACACAACTGTTTTTCAACGCGGCGTACGGATTTGATAAATTCAAGAACCGCGGGTTCGAGTACGGGCAGGAGTGGCGGTTTTATTTCGGGCTGTCGTTCGGATTTTTTGATGAGTAAATTGTAGCGCAGACTGCCAGTCTGCAAACGAACCAGGCTGGCAACTGTCGGTGCTTGTGTGTCAAATTAAATCTTTAACTTTTCGCCGAAATGCGCCGAATACACCGAAGGTCGCCGAAGTTTTAAGTGAACTGGTTTTGATTTTTCGACTGCACTCGGTGGTTTCTGTGTCTCAGTGGATAAATTATACTTTCTATTTTATGAACTTGAAATTACTCACCATCGTCGCTTTGCTAATGAGCTTCCCGGCCACCGCGCTGTGGGCGCAGACGCCGCAATTTTCGCGGCTGGCATTGCTCCAAAACTGCGATTGCGAGCAGCGGGACGAATTGGATGGGTTGCAGCAAACCGGTTTTGTGGTGCGAATGGCGCCGGCGTTCTATTTTGTTGATTCGCTCACGAGTTTTTCGCCGCCACACGAGCGCTCGGTCGGCAAAGCCTTCTTGCTCTCCGCCGTCATTCCCGGCGCCGGCCAATTTTACAACAAATCTTTTTTGAAGGGACTGGCTTTTCTCGGCGCCGAAGTCGGGGCGTGGGCGGTGTATGCGATTTACACGAAAAGCGGCAATGAGAAAACGGACGAGTTCGAGGTCTTCGCGCGCGCTCATTGGTCGGAAGACGAATATTGGTCATCGCTGGCTCGGCTGAGCGGCTGCGACGTTAATAATCGGCCATGCCTCAGAGATTATGAGAACACAACGTTCAGCCATTTTCTGCCGGACGAGCGCAACCAAACCTATTACGAAAATATCGGCAAGTACGATCAATTCAATGCCGGCTGGGATGACAGCATCAGCGGCGAAGCCAAACAGCGCGATTCCGCCAATCGCACGCAGTACACGGGCATGCGCAAAAAGGCCAACGATCAATTCAAAATCGCCACGTATGGCACCTCGGTGGTGTTGATCAATCACTTGATCAGCGCGCTGGATGCCGCTTACACGGCGTACAAGTTCAATCGCGAGATCAAAGCGTCAATGGGAATGGAGATGCAGCGGTACGATCAAGAGCTGGTTCCGGCGCTGGCGATGAAGATGAGCTGGTGAGCGTTCGTAGTGATGCCTTCAGGCATTCGTACTTTGTCGAGAGCACGGCGCCTAAAGGCGCAACTACAAACTTTATTGCAGAGAAATTATTTTATTAAATCATGATTAACTCTCTCCGTATTGCTTCGCTGTTTTTAATTTTGCTGCCGTTTGCGTCGTTGGCACAGGAAAAAATGGATTTCCGTGCCGGCCTCGCCGCTGCTCAATTCGCGCGCGCGCGCTTTTTGTATAATTCTGCGAGCGACTCGATGGCGGATCATGCTTCCGGCACGATTTCGTTTGGCGGCGCGTTCCTGCGCTCGGCAGTTATTCCGGGTTGGGGGCAGCGCCGCGCCGGCGCGAAAACTTCCGCGCGTAATTTTTTTGTGGCGGAAGTTTTGTTGTGGAGCGGATTTGCGTCCTTGCAGGTATACGGCCATTGGCTGAAAAACGATTACAAGTTGTTCGCGGCGACTCACGCCGGCGTCGAGCTTGCAGATAAAGACGATCAATTCTTCGTCGATGCGGGCAATTTTATCAGCGTC
>JBOHQZ010000762.1:0-3814 GCA_050732275.1 bacterium | reverse complement strand
TTCAGTCCGGAACATTGGTTTTTGACTAAAGTCCAAGTCAGCCCCAGACCGGTTACAGACACCACGCTCTTTTTCGGCTGCGTGGAAATTGCCGCCAAATAAAGATGACCATTCACGCCGGTCAGATCCGCCGAAGTCGCTACTGTCGTCGAGCTGGAAGAACCGCCGGCCTGAGTTTCTTCGTGGACAATTAAAGTCGTGGTAAAAGTTGCCGTGACATTTTTATTGCCGTCTATCGTGATGGTCGCGGGATTCGTCGAGCCGCTCAAATCACCGCTCCAGCCGCTGAATTGAAAGCCAGAACCCAGTGTCGCCGTCAACGTCACCTCCGTCCCCGCGTCATAAGTCCCGCCGACGGGATCGAGCGTCACACTGCCCGAACCTACCGTGTTCACCGTCAGCGTATATTGCACCGGGCCGCCTGTTTGCGGCTTGATCTCCAAACCTACTTCCGCCCAGTCCGCGGTTCCGCTCAATGAACCGTCGACGGTCACGGTTCCAGCGGTGGCGCCCATCTTATCTTCCACCGCAATCGCGCTGGTCAGGCTACCGCCAACTTGTTTGATTTCTGCCCGCTCCGTATAACCCGCGCCAGGTGTGTGCGTTCTGGATTTTATCGCCACGGCGCAATAAACCATGGCATCATTCACCGTCGTGGCCAAATTAAATGAATATGAGTTGCTCGCCACGCCGCCGGAGCAAACCGCACTCGTATTCGCGCCATTGGTGTTGCCGGAAATCATATTGCCAATCGGATTCATCAGATCGGCACCGGAGTAACGTGACGCGGTAATCACCGTCGCCGTGGAAGCGCTGGCCAATGTGGCGGTGACCACACCGTTGCCACTCGGCATGCCTTGCGCCTTCCACACCTCCACGCCCGTCGTGTTCAGTCCGGAACATTGGTCCTTGACCAAAGTCCAAGTCAATCCCAGGCCGGTTACAGACACCACGCTCTTTTTCGGCTGCGTGGAAATTGCCGCCAAATAAAGATGACCATTCACGCCGGTCAGATCCGCTGAAGTCGCTACTGTCATCGAGCTGGAAGAACCACCGGTCTGGGTTTCCTGATGAACAATTTGGCCTTTCACAATGACTGTCAGCTCATCGCTATTCTGCAGCGTGCCATCGTTAGCGGTGAGGCGCAAAATGTATGTGCCTGCCATGCTGAAGCTCGCCGTGGTCGCGAGGTCGCTGGCATTTTCGAATGTTACCGTGCCGGGGCCGCTCACTTGGCTCCAGGCCACGGCCAAAGCGCCGGGCGGATTGGGATCGCCGTCATCGGTGGCCTGACCCTGTAGCGTTGCTGTTGAAGTAATAAAAATCGTTTGATCGGGGCCGGCTTCGACGCAAGGCGGCATGTTGTGTACGATCTCGCTGGACCACGGATCGCGTTTAAAAATAAACATACTGTCCGGGTTCGTGGTCTCCGCCGTCGTCACCGTCACTTCCACCGGATCTTCAGCGGCGCCATTATCAACTTGCACCCGCAAAATATTCTGCTCTGGAAAGGGGTAACCCGTGCTCCACGCATGGCCGTGACCGTGCAAAAAAAGAACGGGCTTGCCAAAAGCAGCGGCAGCCTGGCGGAATGGCGTGGAAAATTGCGTGCTATGGTCTGGCTTAACATGGGAAAAAATGACAGCAGCACGCACCTGCGAGCCTTTGCTTTGAAGTTGCTCGCTCACCCAATTCGCATCCGGCTGATAAGGGCTGTTGCCACCGACCATGTTGATGCCGACAAACAGCACACCGCTCTTCATGAAAGCAAAATTTTCGGGATGTGTGCTTTGGTGTTCCACAGCAGGCGCGCCGCAAAAATTTTGCTCGAAGTTTTGAAAATGTGTCTTCCAAATATTCAATCCTTCCGCCGGGTTGCTGCAATCGATGGTTTCGTTGTCCCCGGGGACGATGAAAACCGGCACGGCCAGACCCTTCAGCATGTTCGCCATTAACGAATAGGCAGAATCGCTGCACGGTTCGCCGCCTACAAAAATATCGCCGACATGTACAAAAAATGCCGATGGGCTATAACGTTTGTGGTTTGCAACCTGTTCTTGAAAAACCAAAACTTGGTTCGGATTATAGGGAATATCGCCCGTGACCGAAAAAGTAATTTCCTGTTGTTGCGACCATACACTCTGATATGGAACCACGATGCTAAACAGAAAAACCCACGCTCCTACCATGTGCCAATATTGTGTCCTATTCATAAAAACCCCGTGCTTCCTTAATTAATTTCCAACAGCCAACTGACCGACCACGAATAGTCCTTGCAAAACATCAACAAGACGTGACCTGCCGGCACTTCGCTATTGCCTTGAGTTCTTTCTACAAGCAAGAGGAATCTGACCGATCACTGATGAGGTGGCCGGTCAGCCGCCTGCCAAGAGGTGACATTTTGACGGAACGGGCGCAGCCTTATTTCCAATCAGGTCAATTGACCTCATGCCTTTGACCCAACACAATCCGCGTTCGTCCATAAAGTCCGCGTTTCATTTCAAAAAAGTCATGCGCCGCGTTTGGGTAAAAGCGATGTTGCCGTCTTCCCCATGCACCACGATGCGGTACAAGTAAATTCCGGCAGCCACGGCTTTGCCGAGCTGATTGCGGCCGTTCCAGCGCACCGCATGCCGTCCGGCCGACATTTCACCATCGACCAGCTTGCGAACGAGCTGGCCGGTTTCATTATAAATATTCACAGTCACTTTGCCTGCTGCCGGCAGCGCGAAATCGATCATCGTGCTGGGGTTAAACGGATTCGGATAATTCTGCTCGAGCCGGTAAGCGGATGGGGGCACTGCCAATTTCTTGTCATCGGCAATGACAACATCCCGCTTTGCGGGACCCATTGTTGCCTGCGGCTTGATCTCCAAACCCACTTCCGCCCAGTCCGCCGTTCCGCTGAATGAACCGTTGACCCCGCCTTGCGGGGTTCCAGCGGCCGCAACTATCTTATCTTCCACCGCAATCGAGCTAGTGAGGCCACCGCCAACTTCTTTGATTTCTGCCCGCTCCGTATAACCCGCTCCCGGCGTATGCGTTCTCCCTTTCATCGCCGCCGCACTGTAAACAACTGCGCCATTCACCGTCGTGGTCAGATTAAGCGCATACGAGTTGCTCGGCACGCCGCCGGAGCAAATGGCGCTCGCATTCGCGCCATTAGTGTTGCCGGAAATCACGCTGCCAATCGGATTCATCGCATCGACACCGGAGTAGCGCGACACGGTGATCACCGTCGCAGTGGAAGCGCTAGCCAATGTGGCAGTGACCACACCGTTGCCGCTCGGTGTGCCCTGCGCTTTCCAAACCTCCACGCCCGTCGTGTTCAGTCCAGAGCATTGATTCTTGACTAAAGTCCAAGTCAGCCCCAGTCCGGTTACAGACACCACACTTTTTCTCGGCTGCGTCGAAATCGCCGCCAGGTAAAGATTGCCGCTCACACCGGTGAGGTTCGCCGAGGTCGCCACCGCTGTTGCGCTTGAAGAACCGCCGGTTTGGGTTTCCTCGTGAACTATCGCCGGTCCGGGTGTCAGCGGCTTGATCTCTAACGCCACTTCCGCCCAGTCCGCCGTGCCGCTGAATGAACCGTTGATCCCGCCTTGCGGGGTTCCAGCGGCCGCAACTATCTTGTCTTCCACCGCTACTGAGCTGGTGAGGCCACCGCCAACTTGTTTGATTTCAGCCCGCTCCGTAAAGCCTACTCCCGGCGCATGCGTTCTGCCTTTCATTGCAACGGCGCTATAAACCACGGCGTTATTTTCCGTCGTGGTCAGATTGAAAGCATACGCGTCGCTCGGCACGCCGCCGGAGC
>JBOHQZ010000761.1:0-3815 GCA_050732275.1 bacterium | reverse complement strand
TTTGAATGCCGATGCTGGCAAAATTGGCGAAGCCGCAAAGAGCGTAGCTGGCGATGAGCCGTCCGCGCTCCGTCAGCCAAGCGCCGTTGGTCTCCTGCAGCATCCGGCTCATATCCTGATAAGCGATCAACTCGGTGAGCACGACTTTTTTGCCGAGCAGTGTGGCGATTTTCGGCACGTCTTCGGCGGGAATGCCCATAACCCACGAAAGCGGCCAAAAAATCCAACCGAAAATTTGCTCGAGACTGGTTCCCAATTTGTTCAAGCCGAAATTGATTAGAGCGGTCAGCGCCACGAATGAAATCAACATGGCGGCGACATTGACCGCAAGACGCAGGCCATCGGTGGTGCCGCGCGCTGCCGCGTCAATGACATTGGCATCGACGCGCGGAATATCGATCTTGGTGTCGCCGAGCGTCGGCGGTTTTTCTGCTTCAGGCAGCATCAGCTTGGCGATGACCAGCGAGGCGGGCGCGCACATCACGCTGCACGCGATCAAATGGCCGGCAATATCCGGAATGTAGCTGCGCAACATGCCGACATAAGCGACCAGCACGCCGCCGGCCGTGGTCGCAAATCCGGCAATCATGCAGGCGTTCAATTCGGATAGGGTCAGCGTCGCGATATACGGACGAATCACCAGCGGCGCTTCGGTTTGCCCGACAAAAATATCGGATACCGTCGAAAAACTCTCGGCGCCGCTGACACCGAGAAACTTGGAGATGAATCGCGCCATGTTGCGGATGATGAACGGCATCACCCCGAGATGATAGAGCACGGCCATGAACGCCGCGAAAAAAATGATGGTCGGCAAAATCTGCGTGGCAAAAACGAAGCCGACCGGCGGGGTGGGAACGCCCAGCGTGTTGAAGACGAATTTCGCGCCTTCGCTGCTGAAGGAGAGCAGCTTGTCGACGAAATCATTCGCAAATTTGAAAACATATTTGACCGGCGTGTGCAGAACGAGAATCGCGAAGCCGATCAACAACAGCATGCCCAGGCCGATAGTGCGCCAATTCACTTTTTTCCGCAGCGCGGACGGGCAAAATAAAAACGCAATGCCCATTATCGTGACGACTCCCAACGCGCTGATCATTCTTTCTGCCATGTGGTCTCCGTGTCAATTATTTTCATTTCGGTTTGTTGGCTTCTCACCAGGACAAAAAGATATCATGGAATTTCGGGGTTTCTGATTACGCCGGCTTCTGTTCGAGCATGTCAATTTAAAAATTAAGCCATAAAAGTCAAGTCTTATTCTTTCAACGCTATGCCTTCCGTGCGCGCGATATACGCGGCGCAGGTAATGTCGCCGGTGACGTTCAACACCGTGCGGCACATATCGAGAATGCGGTCGACGCCGAGAATGATGGCGATGCCTTCCGCCGGCACGCCGACCATTTGCAAAACGATGATCAACAGCGGAATGGAGCCGGAGGGCACGCCGGCCGCGCCGACAGCGGTCAGCACGCTCATGATGACGACGATCAACTGCGCGCCCAGGTTCAAATCAACGCCGAAGACCTGCGCGAGAAACAAAACCGTCACTCCTTCAAAGAGTGCCGTGCCGTTCATATTCATCGTCGCGCCGAGTGGAATGACAAAGCCGGCAATTTTGGGCGGGATGCCGAGGTTCTCTTGCGAGACCATCATCGTCGTCGGCAGCGTGGCATTGCTGGAGCTGGTGGAAAATGCCGTGAGCATAACGGTTTCCACTTTTTTGAAGAATTTGAGGGGATTATAGCGCGCGAAGAGGCGCACCAGAATGGAGAAGACGCCGAATAGGTGCAATGTCAAGCCGACCAGCACCGTGATCACATACATGCCGAGCGCGACGATCAAATCGAAGCCGAATCTGGACGTCACGCTGAAGATCAACGCGGCGACGCCAAAAGGCGCGAGCTTCATGGCGATATTGATGATCTTCACTGCAATTTCGTTCACGCTTTCCAATACGCGGATCACGGGCTGGCTGTTGTCGCTCGTGATCAACGTCAGCGCGACGCCGGTCATCAGCGCGACGAAGATCAGCGCCAGCATGTCGGGGTTCGGCTGCGCAACCGCGGCAAACGGATTGCGCGGCACGATGTTCACCAACGTCTGAATGCCGAACTCGGTTTTGCCGGCCATGCCCATTTTTTCGCTGGCTTCTTTGCTGTACTCCGCCATGAGCTTGTTCTTGGTCTCTTCCGGCAGGTAGTCGCCGGGGCGGATGGAATTGACCAGCACCAAGCCGATGGTGACCGCTATCGCCGTAACGAGAATGAAGTAAAGCATGGTGCGAATGCCGATGCGGCCGAGATGCTTAAGGTCGCCGATTTGCGCCACGCCCAAAGCCAGGCTGGAAAAAACCAGCGGAATGACGACCATGATCAGCATGTTCAGAAAAATCTTGCCGAGCGGGTCGCTGAGATATTTTTGCACAACAGCCAAAGCCGGCGCAGTGATGAAAAATTTGTTGCATAGCACGCCGGCGATCGTGCCGGCGATCAGGCCGATGAAAATTTTCGTGTGCCGCGCCAGGCGACGTCCGGACGTCGATTCTGCCGCCATCTGCTCCTCCTTCCGAAAAAGATCAATAATAAAGCTCGAGGTCAAAATCAATGTGAAATTAAACAATTAAGCCATGAATATAAGCGGCTATCACCAATTTTCCAAGCACTTTTTCTCATTCATTTTTGTCTGGCTTAAGATAAAAATTTTCATTATCTTTAGTCATGCGCATGTAAAATTGCACCGCCAACAGTGCAGTTTTGCAGAAAATCGCACAGTATTTAGTTCAGTTTGACAAATGAATTCAGCCATCATACAAACGCTCGCGAACTGGAATCCATGGTGGGAAAGCGGCGCCGTTTCACCGGAGTTAAAGGGCGTACGCCGGTCCTATACGGATGAACTCCTTGCATTGGCCGAAGAGCGACAAGTAAAAATCGTCACCGGCGTGAGGCGCAGCGGCAAATCGACGCTTTTCTATCAAGTGATTGATTGGCTGCTGCAAACTAAAAAAACTTCGCCCAAGCAAATTTTACTGATCAATTTCGAAGATCTCTCTTTGGAAAAAATCAGCCTCGAGAAAATTTTCGACGCTTACCAAATCGCCTTTGGCCCGCAACCGATTACCTGGCTTTTTTTGGATGAGGTGCATCGCCAGGAACGTTGGGAGAGCTGGATTCGCAAAGGGTATGATCAGAAGCGCAACCTGCAATTTTTTGTCACGGGTTCTTCAGCCGCTTTGCTCAAAAAAGAATATGCGACTCTCTTGACCGGACGCAATTTGTCTCTCGAGGTTTTTCCGTTGAGCTTCGCTGAGTTCCTGTCATTCAGCGGCGTCGCGCCGAACCTCGCCGCCTTGTCGACGACAAGCGCAAACAAAATAAAATTTAACTTTAATGAATATTTCGCCGCCGGCGGCTTTCCGGAAGTATTCGCGAAAAAAGAAGATTTCAAGCGCCGCTTGCTGAGCCAATATTTTGAGGACATCCTTTACAAAGACATCGTCGCCCGTTTCGGCGCTAATTATCAAAAGCTGAAAGAGCTTGCCATTTATCTGTTGACGAATAATAGCAATCTGCTCAGCCAGCGTCTCGTGCGCAGCGGCATCGAAATGGGAATGGGCACGATTTCAGAATATTTGGGATTTTTGGAAGACGCCTGGCTGGTCTTTCAAGCCCCCAAATTTGATTTTTCATATAAGAAACAGCTCGCCAATCCCAAAAAGGTTTATGCGATCGACCTCGGCCTGAAAGACGCGGTGGCGTTTCGCTTTTCCGAGGATTATGGCCGTAATCTCGAAAATCTTGTCGCCATCGAGCTTAAGC
>JBOHQZ010000760.1:0-3815 GCA_050732275.1 bacterium | reverse complement strand
CCCGGAACCCGTGGCCCGAAATCGCATTGTTTGATGAGCAATTCGTAAGCGGCCTGGCTGTCGAATGGCGGCAGCGTTAAAGATGATTTTGGGGCCTTGTCACAAGCGGAGAAAAGCAGGAGTAATGGAGTGATGGAGTAATGGAGTGATGCAATAATACGCGACCAACTGGGGAAAAATTTTTCCCAACGGATAGAAATCCCGCCGTAGGCGGGACAACGGATGAAAAAGAATATCATCTGTTGGATTGTTTCTATTTGTTGGCGATGACTATTGGCTAAAGATCGTGTTGGTCGTGGCTTGTCGCTGCCCGGCATAAAATTTCGCGAATTCCAACACTCCAACACTCCAGCGCTCCAGCAATCCAATAATCCAAAACTCCAATAATCCATCACGCCAATGCTCCATTTGTTTTTACTCGCCGCGGATCGAGATGTTGACGTCGATGCCGAGCTCTTTGATATTGGTGGTGCCGCTCAACAAGCTTTTGGTTTGGCCGATCTCGAAATGCGCGCCGCCGCGGACGCGATTGCTGAACGAATAAGTCATGCGCGGGCTGAAGGACCAGCGCGTGGTTTTTTGCCCGCCTACTTCGTCCTTGATGCCGCTGCGGCGTTGCGCCGTCTCGCTGATGCTCCGCAAAAATGTGATGGACAGGTCAACGGAGTTGCGCAGTTCCTTGTTTTTGAGAAAAGGAATGGGCAGGCGAAAACCCGATTGCTTGGAATAAGTGGTGGTAAAAGAAATATCGGTATTGCGGGTGATCTGCGAGCCTTGTTCGATCTGCGCACGTTCCTCGCTGCTGAAAATATAGGTCGGACGGTCGCCGCTGGTTTTATTGTATTGAAAGGTCGAGACCATGCCGTTCTTCCAGCTCAAATTGACCTTGATCAGTGGCCGGAAATTCAATGAAAAATCTTCGTCGGTAATATTGCTGGGATTGTCCCGCCAGGTTTGCGTGCGCTTGCCGCCGAAGCCGTGGCTCAAGCTCAAGCTGCTGGCAACTTTATTGAACGGGTTGACGCGCTCCAGGCCGCTGACGTTGATCGTCCATTCCGGAAACGGCAGGCCGCCTTGATCGGCCAGGCCGCTGGCTTTGCTGAAACGCATCCAGGAGTCCGAGGTGCTGCCGGTTTTGGTCGTGCTCTCGTTTTTGCGCTGGTCGTGCTCGAAGCGCAGCGTGATGTTGAAATTCCGCCCGAGATCCAAGCCGGAGCTTAGCGAGTAGTTGTCGCCGCGTTGGTAGACTCGCGGCGTGGTGGTAATTCCACTTACCGTTCTCACGCCGGGCCGCGGCACGAAGCCAAGCTGATATTCAATGCTTGGCGTTTTCCCTGAATCCAGCGCGGAATGCGCAAAGCTCTCGGTGCGCGTATAGTTAACGCTGAAATCTTTGAACTTGCCGAAGAAACGCAAAATTTCCAACGGAGAAATGCCGCGGCCCGGTTTGTCCTCTTCGGGCTTTTGGGCCGGCTCTTCCTGTTTATCCTTTTTGTCTTGAGGTTGGCCTTCCTGCTCTTGTTCTGGCGGCGCTTGCTCGGGATCACGATCTTCCTGCCCCTCTTCACGCGGCTGCTCCGGCCTTTGTTGACCGGGCGGAATTCTCGGTGCTTGGCGCGTGCGGCCCGGTGTTTCACGGCCCGGAGAAGGTTCTTTTCTTTTGAAAATCTTAAACAGCTCGGAAAAACGCAAGGTGCCGTTGGCCGTCAAGCTGGTGTTCGTGCCGGCCCGGCGCCCGATATTGCCCTGCTGAAGCGCATTGGTGAAATTGTAGTTGGCGCTGTAATTAACATTGGGATTGAACCAATTGAAGATGTTCGGCGTGTATCTGACGCCGAAAGATTGGTTCATGCTCAGCACCTCGTTGTCGCCGGTGAGCAAGCTCATCAGCCCGGTCTTAGGCGGCTCCAACGCCGGAGCCACGTTCAAGGTGTCCCGGTTCAGCCGCTGGTTGTAAACCCTGAATCGGTTCAGCAGGTCGCTGTTGAAGGAACGGGAAAAATCAACGGTGATGTTTTCCACCAGTTTCATCGAGGTGCGGTAACTGTGGGTGGCCGTATAGGTCGAAACACTGCTCAGCACACCCTTGCTGATTCTATAAGTGCGCGGGTCCAGAATTTGCGTTTGTGAAGAATCTTTAGTGTTGGAGGCTTGCAACTGCGCGCTGAAGCTCTGCGGCGTATAGTAGAGCTTGGTGTTCGTCAGCTTGTTCAACAGCGGCGCGTCGCCGATCCATTTGAACGGCTGGATAAAATTTTTACTGCCGAAGGTGAGGTTGTAGCTGGCATCGCCGGACCAGCCGACGCGCTTGGACAAGGCGATCTGCGAGCTGGTTGTGCGGCTCTCCGTGTAGCTCAAGCTGCCGGAGAGGTTGTCAATGGTATTTTTAATGATGAAATTTTGCGAGCGCTCACGCCGCCGCACCGAAAGGTTGACGCTCATTTGGTTGCTCACCGCGCGAATCGTGTCATCGACAAAAGATTTGCGAATGCGGTCGTTGTTGATGGCCTGGATGTCCGTGCCGGGCACGTACTTGGGCGTCCTCAAGCTGTTGCTGTAAGTCATGCTCACCGGCAGCGTCAGCCCCAAGGCCTGCGGCAAAACTTTGTCCACGGCAATATTGCCGTTGAGCGAATAACTTTGTTCATTTTCGCCCCGGCCAAAGCGGTCCGCCACATTGTGAAAATCGGCGTCGCGTTGATTGATTTCGCCGCCCAGATTGATGAAGTCGGCCAGCTTCAAATCGAACCGCGCCCGCATGGCGATGCCTTTGTCCTTTTTCACATTGGTGACGCGCAATTCGTCCATCCAAATTTCGCCGGTGAAAGTTTGGGTTTCCTGGGTGGCAAAATTTTTAATGCCTACGATCAACGTGCGCACGTTAGTGAGCGAAGGATTGCCGCGCAGGCGAATCTCTTGATTCGGCTTCAGGCCGATAGCCTGGCGTAGCTCCGGATCCCCTTGCAGGCTCAAGCCGAGATAATTGGTGATGCCGGTTCCGGGAACGCGTGACAATTTCAGTGAATCGAGCTTCAGGGTGGCCATGGCAATCAGGCTAATGTCCATGATGTTTTGCGGATCCCAGCCAAAGAAGGCGCGCTCGCGAAATTCGTAATAATTGCTCGTATCCGCGCCAAAACGGATGAAAAATTGCACGCTATCGGTCAGCGACACCCCGTTGCCATAGACAAACATCTTGACGCGATTGTAGTTGAGCAGATTGATCGGTTGGAAAAAAGTCTTTTGTGCCACTGCAATTTCACCGCCGCGCAAACCCGTGACGCGCACCACTTGCGATTGCTCCTTTACCCGAATGCGCCGGATTTGATCGAACTCCCCGGCAACACCTTCGGGAGGCCTGTAATCCGTATTCTCATCGGTATTGATGACGGTGACTTCCAGGCGCTCATCTTGCATATAATTGAAAACCGTGCCTTCCACCTTGCCAATGCCGGACTCCTTCCACTCGTTGCCGGCCAGGTTGATCTCGGCGATCATGATCGAATCTTTCCTGGCGTCTTGAAATCCATCCACCCAAAGCCGCACGTATTCGAGGCGGGAAAGGGTGGGATTGCCGACGGTGCTGTCGATGTCAGCGAGAGGAATGCGATAGAGCTTCCAACCGCTTGGCGATTCGCCTTCATTATAAATGGTGTCCGGGCTGGCCGGATCCAAATCAATCGCATAAGAAAAATAATCATTGTCGCGATCGACATCGCCATTGGCATTGATGTCTTCGCTATCCGGGCGAATGGAGCCGCCGGTTTCATTGCCGTCGTTTTTGCTGTTTTCGGTGCCATTGACTGTGCCCTGGG
>JBOHQZ010000759.1:0-3817 GCA_050732275.1 bacterium | reverse complement strand
ACTATCAGGAGCGCGACCCGCAGCGCGTGGCCGCCTTGCGTGATCAGGTCGCGGCTTACAAACGAAAACTGGCGTGGCTGAATCTGCCTGATAACACGCTCAAAGACGGCGCCACGCCGGCGGCGATTTGGCAGGAAACTGCGAATTTGGCGGGATTGAGCCTGGCGGGCTTGCCGTTGGCGGCTTACGGCATCATCAACAATTTTATTCCCTATCTGATCGCTGAAGCGGTTGCCAAAAATTTTCTCAACGAACGCACAAAAATTCTGACCGCGCTGCTCATCGGCGGCGGCCTGGCGTTCATCTTTTTCTATGCGTTGCAAATCGGGCTGGTGGGTTATTTCTTCGGCCCGTGGTGGGCGGCACTTTATGGCTTGAGCCTGCCGGTGAGCGGTTTCTTCGCTTTGGCCTATTTGAAACGCGTGCGCGAATATCAACAACGCGTGAGCTTTTCGCTGGTGGCGTTCACCAACAAGCCGCTCATCGCCAAAATGCGCCGCGAGCGCCGCAAGCTGATTCGGGTGATGGATGAGGCAAGGAAGGAGTATCGGGCGCGGCGGGCTAGCAGTGCTGCTTTGCCGAGAGTATGAAGCAATAAAAATTTGAGAATTGCTTGTTTATAAAGGGCATTCCGATTCGTCGAGATGCCCTTTGTATTTTATGAGCATCAAAAATTTGCCAAGGAGGCTTTTTCTTCAAATCGCCGGCTCAGACGGTAATTTTCAACGAAGGATTCACAATTTCAGAAAACTCAGGATGATCGCATGAACGCGGCTTACGATTATGATTTGGTCGTCATCGGTTCCGGCCCGGCCGGTGAAAAAGGCGCGGCGCAAGCCGCCTATTTTGGCAAGAAAGTGGCGCTGGTGGAGCGCTGTTCTTATCTCGGTGGCGCCGGCCTTAATACCGGCACCGTGCCCTCCAAAACGCTGCGCGAGACGGCGCTCTATTTTTCGGGCCTGCGCCAGCGCGGGCTGTATGGCATCGATTACTCGCTGAAGGATAATCTCACCGTTAGCGACTTCATGTACCGCAAGAGCATCGTTGTCGAAAATCAATGGAGCCTGATTCGGCGCAATCTCGAAAAGCATCATATTGAAGTCATAGCTGGTATTGCGTCATTAAAAGACGCACACACCGTGCAAGTATGCCAGCCCGATGGTTCCAATGTGAACCTCACGACTGACGCCGTTCTCATTGCCACTGGCTCCTCGCCGTTCCATCCACCGGACATTCCTTTCGATCATCAGGTCATTTACGACTCGGATTCCATTCTGCAGATGAGCCACATTCCCCTAAACATGATTATCGTGGGCGGCGGCGTCATCGGCTCTGAATATGCGTCCATTTTCACGGCACTGGGTGTGCAAGTCACTCTGGTGGACTCGCGCGAACGGCTGCTGCCCTTCGTAGATCGCGAGATCGCCGAGCGTTTGCAACAGCAATTGGAGGGTCTGGGCTTGCGTTTCATTTTCAACGATCGGGTGGTCAACATCAAAGTGAGCAACAACCACGTTGACCTGAGCCTGAAAGGCGGGGAGCAATTGACCGGAGATATTGCCCTGTTCGCTGCCGGCCGGCAAAGCAATGTGCGCGAGCTGGGGCTGGAAAATCTCGGCGTTAAAATGGGCGAGCGCGGCTTGATTCTCGTCAATGAAAAATATCAAACCAGCGTGCCCAATATTTACGCGGCCGGAGACGTGATCGGCTTCCCGGCGTTGGCCTCTACTTCCATGGAGCAAGCGCGCGTGGCGATGGTGCATGCTTTCAATTTGCGCTACAAGGAGCAAGTCTCGCCGATCCTGCCGCTGGCCGTTTACACCATTCCGGAAATTTCGATGGTCGGACTGTCGGAAGATGATTGTCAGAAAAAGAATATTCCCTATCTCATCGGGCGCGCCTATTATGAAAACAACGCCCGTGGACAAATCATCGGCGACCTGAGCGGCTTGCTCAAGCTCGTGTTCTCACCCGATGACAAAAAACTGCTCGGTGTTCATCTGATCGGCGAGCTGGCTTCCGAGCTGGTACACATTGGCGCACAAATTATAGCCGCCAGCGGCACGATCGATGCGTTTATCCAATCGGTTTACAACTATCCGAGTTTATCCGATGCCTACAAGTACGCCGCTTACGACGGACTTGGAAATCTCAATAGAGACAAAGCGCATGGCGCAGAAGCTGTGAGATTTGGCGCCGCGGGCGGCTAACTTGCCCCGCGCGAAAGACGGCCCCCGCGCGGGGATAAAACCAGTTACAGACACGAAAAGAGGCATTTTTTACGGGTCCTTCTTATAGAACCGCCAGAAAAAATTCAGAGGGGTTTCCTGCTTTACACGTTGGGTCACCGTCTTCCGGATCGTCCCTCCAATGTTGCAAATGTTCCACTCCTTGACATATTCGGCTGGCACCCATTCCAGGCGCCAAATCGGTACGCGGGTGCCGCGCGGCAAATTACCAAATACCGTCACCCAAGGATCGGTCACGACGATGATTCGTTCGAAGTGCAGACGGAGCATCAACCCTTTGGTCTCTTTAAACACCACAACGCAGTGATTCGGAGGAATGGGCGCCGTAACGCGGACGTCCTCTTGCGGGAGACGGATCCACGACGGTACGGCAGGACTGCGCAGCTTGACGGAGAAGGATGATCGGATGATAATTGGACGAGGTTTTAAGGCAGTTTCGCCGGTGTCTTCGTTGAGCAGCGGCAACAGCTCGTCGCCCGGCGGTTGATCTGTCCGATCACCGTCGCCAACCTTATCGGTCACATTGCCGACGGCGCTTGCGACCTCGTTCATCTCCTCGATGAATAACGCCAGATCAAGCGCCCGGCCCCGTTGCTCAAGACATTTGCCTTGCTCAACATAAGTTTTGAGCGCCTTGGCGAATTTCAGTTCGGCTTCGCTGATGGCTTCGTGCGCCCTTTTTGTAACATCCAGCAATGGCCCCTTTGACGGCAGTGGTCTGAGGCCGCCATACAAAATTTCCATCCCATCATCGATTGCCGCCTCAACCACTTGACACGCCTCAGCCGTTTGTAAAATGGCAATCACCTGTTCCAGCCTTTGTTGCATGTTGCTTCCCGGCGGCTGCTGTGCCCGGGCGAGTGGTGCTCCACCCCAAAGCGTGACGAGGGCGAGGGCCAACAGCGTGAGGCAAATTTTCATCAATAAGCATTGCTTTTGCATGGCTTTGCTCCTTTCTCTGAGTTTGGTTCGTATTGCATTTTTCATCTTCTTTGCTTACAAGGCAGATGTTCTCTCCGGTTTTTATTTAGCAATGAGCGGAACGCGTGAATCGCTCCGCTCATTTTGTGGATCAAAGATGGATAGCTCTATGGCCCACCAGTAATTTCTAGGGCAAAAGCGGCCTGGTCCCAGTCGTCCAGACCACTCAGCCTGATTTGGCCGTCGAAGGTTTTCACATAGACGTGCAAGTTCAGTGAAAAGCTACACTTGGTGTGCGACCCGGGCGGCTTGGTTAGCATTTCCGTGAAAGTAGCAGTGTCACTCACACCGGGGAGAGCAGGCGGCTTGCCGACATTATTGGGATTGAAGGCGGGATTGGTGAGGTAGTCCGATGGCCCGCCAAGGCCTCGCCGCCACCACATCGTATGGTAGAATAGGAACATTGATTCTTGATGGTAGGCGCGGTAACCAGCGCTGAAAAGCGACATGAAGAGGCTTGAAAGCGCGATCCACGGCATAAACTGCCATCGCCGGGCGGGCATCACCCTCCGCGAAATCTACCAACTTGATTTTGGGGCGCTGGCGCTGACTACCTTCAGTCGCTTTGTCATTTGGTTCTTTTGCCA
>JBOHQZ010000758.1:0-3820 GCA_050732275.1 bacterium | reverse complement strand
GCGTTAGTGGGATTGGCCGCCGGCAGCTATCCTGCCATATTCATGTCCGCATTCCAGCCGGTGAAGATGCTGCGCCGGAAATTGGCCGCCGGCAGCAGCGGCAAAAAAGGGCTTGCCTTCAGAAACGTTCTGGTGATTTTCCAATTCGTCGCTTCCACCGTGCTCATCGCCGGCGCGCTGATCATCAACGGTCAGATGCAATTCATTCGCAGCAAGAAATTGGGATACGAGCGGGAGAATATCGTCAACGTGCCGATTTATAGCACGGAAACGCGCGAGCGCTACGAGACGTTTCGCAATGAAATTCTGCGCAACACAAAAATCGTCGATGCTACCGCCACTTCTTTTACGCCGAGCATCGAGCGCTGGCGGGAGGGATTGTACTTCGAAGGGCGCAAGGATACCGACGAGCACAGTTTCTTTCGCATCGCCGGCGATTTCAATTTCGTCGAGCTGTTCGGCCTGGAGCTGGTCTCCGGCCGCACTTTCGACCGAACCATTCCGACCGATCTCAACGACGCTTATCTGGTGAACGAATCTGCGGTGCGCGCCATCGGCTGGACGCCGGAGGAAGTCCTCAATAAAGCGTTTGGCAATCGCAATCGCGGCGGCAAAGTGATCGGCGTTGTCAAAGATTTCAACTTCCGGTCGCTACGCCGCGACATGCATCCACTGGCGGTCAACGTCATGCCGCGAATGTTTCAGTACATTTCCATAAAAATTCGGCCCGGCGAAATTCCGAGCACAATCGGTTTTCTCGAAAGCGCGTGGAGCAAGGTCAATCCCGGTTTCCCGTTTGAATATTATTTCTACGATACGGAATTTGACAAGCTCTACAAATCCGACGAAAGACTGCAAACTGTGTTCGGCTATTTTTCTTTTCTGGCAATTTTCATCGCCTGCATGGGGCTGTTCGGGCTTTCGCTATTCACCGCGCAGCGGCGCACCAAGGAAATCGGCATCCGCAAAGTTCTCGGCGCTTCCATCGTCGGCATCATCGGCTTGTTGTTGCAAGGCTTGCTGAAACTGATGCTCGTCGCCTCGCTGTTCGCCTGGCCGGTGGCCTATTTCTCCATGCAATCCTGGCTGCGCGATTTCGCCTATCGTATCGACATCGGCTGGTGGACATTCATTTTGGCGACCGCAATGACGCTGGCGATTGCCGTTCTCACTGTCGGTTTTCAAGCGGTTCGAGCCGCGCTGGCGAATCCGATTGAAGCGCTACGCTATGAATGATTGCGGATTGTGAATTTCGGATTGCGGCTCTAATGAGTTTTGACTTTCAGGTTCGGTAATCATTCGTAGTCCCGGCCCCTTGTGGGCCGCTGTTTCTGCATGTTTCATTGCCCCACAGGGGCATGACTACCGATTTTGATCGTTAAACTTCATTAGGCGATCAGACTTCCGAAATCCGCAATCAAAAATCCAAAATGGAAAAGCCATGCTCAAAAACTACCTCACCATCGCATTCCGAAATTTTCGCAAGCACAAATCGTTCTCGCTGATCAACCTCGCCGGTTTGGCGGTTGGGATGGCGTGCTTCATTTTGATGATGCTCTACGTACAATACGAACTGAGCTTCGATCGCTATCATGAGAACGCGGAGCGGATTTATCGGGTGGTTGTGCATCAGCCAGGAAGTGCTTATCAAGGCAACGACCACTATGCGGTGACGCAGGCGCTACTGGCCTCCACGCTGAAAGCGGAATATCCGGAAGTGCGGGCCGCGGTTACGCTGGATGATTGGAACGACGTGCTCATCAGCGTTGACAAGAAAAACTTTTTTGAAGACGGACTGATTTGGGCGAGCGACGATCTCTTCAAGATGTTCACGTTCCCGTTAGTGCGCGGCGATCCGGCCATCGCATTGGCCGAGCCGTTTTCGCTCGTGCTCTCGGAAGAGTTCGCGCGCAAATTTTTCGGCGCGAATGACCCCATTGGTAAGACCGTCACTTTGCGAGAGAAGTATGATCTGAAAGTTACCGGCGTGATGCGGAACGTGCCGAAAAATTCTCATTTCACTTTCAACATGGCGGCTTCCCTCGCCACGCTGCCGCAGACTGATCTTTATGGTAAAGAACATTTTCAAAACTGGGGCAACAGCTCGTTTTATACCTACATTCTCGTGCCTCCCGAATTTGATTCCAAGGCGTTCGAAGCCAAGCTGACCGAAGTCGTCAAAAAATATCACACCGAATCATGGCGGAATAATGAGAAGCCGAATCGTTACTACTTGCAGGCGCTCACCGATATTCATCTCCGTTCACACCTCAATTTCGACATCGGGCTAAACGGCGATATTCGCCATATCTATTTGCTCTCCGGCCTGGCTTTTCTCATTCTCATCATTGCGTGCATTAACTACATCAATCTTACTACGGCGCGTGCGGCGATGCGGTCGAAAGAAGTCGGCCTGCGCAAAGTGATCGGCGCGGTTCGCGGTCAGCTTATCCGCCAGTTCGTCGGCGAATCGCTGCTGCTGACCGCGTTGGCTGCGGCGATGGCGCTTCTCATCGTCGCCATTTTCCTGCCGGCATTTTCGCTGATCGTTGAACGGGAAATTAGTTTTAACTTTCTCGGCCAGGCAAAAATTTTTGGCGGATTGCTTGCCGTCATCGCGCTGGTCGGTGTGATCGCCGGAGGCTATCCGGCATTTTACCCGGCGCGGTTCGAGCCGGCGCGCGTGCTCAAGGGCGAGCAAAGTGAGCGCAGCCGCTCGAACATGCGCAGCGCCCTCGTCGTTTTCCAGTTCGCCGCCTCGGTCGCGCTGATTTTGTGCGCCGCCACCATCCAACAGCAAATGCGCTACATCAAAAACAAAAAACTCGGCTACACCCGCGAGCAAATGCTGGTCATGCGCCTGCGTGATGCTGAAGCACGCAAAAAGCTCGCTCTCATCAAAAGCGAGCTTCTGCAAAATCCGCAATTCGTCAAGATTACGGCTTCCGGACATTTGCCCACCAGCATCGATTCGCGAAGCGGCCTCGGCTGGACGCGGCGGGAGGGAAGCGACGTGCTAAAGGCTTATAACACTTTTGTCGATCACGATTTTCTCGACGTCTTCGAGATCGAGCTGGCGGAAGGCCGGAATTTTTCCCGCGAGCTGGCGACGGATTCAACGCAGGCGTTCATCATCAACGCGAAGCTGCGCCACGTTTTCGGCTGGGAATCGGGAGTCGGGCAGCCGTTCGGCCGCGGCGATAAACCCAGCGGCCGAGTGATCGGCGTAATGAAAGATTTTCATATCCATTCGTTGCGGCAGGAAATCCATCCGCTCTTTTTGCAATTGGGCGAGAGCAGATATTTGTTACATCTTGCGGCGCGCATCCGCACCGAAAACATTCCCGCAACCATCGACTACATGCGAAAAGTGTGGGAAAAGCATTCGCCAAAATATCCTTTCGAGTATTTCTTCCTCGATGATGAATTTGACCGGATGTACAAAGCCGAGCAGCGCTTGGGCGAAATTTTTGGCTACTTCATGTTGTTGGCCGTTTTCATCGCCTGTCTCGGGTTGTTCGGCTTGGCTTCTTATGCCGCCGCGCGCCGCACCAAAGAAATCGGCATCCGCAAAGTGCTGGGCGCCACGATGGCGCAACTGCTCATGTTGCTCTCGACGGATTTCACCAAGCTGGTGCTACTGGCCAACATCATCGCCTGGCCGGTCGCCTGGTTCGCGATGAATCAATGGCTACAAGGTTTCGCCTATCGCGTTTCAATGGGCTTGCCCATGTTTTTGCTTTCCGCCTTCGCGGCGCTGCTGATTGCATTGATCACCGTGAGCTTTCAAATGTTAAAAGCCGCGCTGGCGAATCCGGTT
>JBOHQZ010000757.1:0-3838 GCA_050732275.1 bacterium | reverse complement strand
ACTTTTTACGATTTACACATAACTGCAAACGGTGTAAAGCGGGCGCCCCAAGGCCTGGGGCAGATATTGCAGAAATTCTATTGACTCGTGCGCGCGCGGTTCGTAAAGATAAAAGTAAATTGGCGGGGAAGACGAGCGCGGCTCATTCGGTACGAAGGCGCAAGCGACAAATTCACTTGGCGTCCTGGCGTGCTGGCTGCTGAGGAGATAGGCGGCGAGGTTGAAGCCGCGGCGCTGCAGCAAATCTTTTTGCACTAGTCCCGGCAAAGCTGCGGCGTTGCTGCTGATTTGTGCCGGGGCGCGCGGCAACTTTTGCCACGGCCGGCGCACATGGGCGGGCGCATTGATGCCGAGCGTGTCCGCGCCAGCCGTCGCCCCCTCGCCGAAAGGCACGTTCACAAAACGCCACAAGATCGTGGAGACATTGCCGGCAAAAACCGAGTCGCGGGTGAAGCGGTGCAATTGCTGGCGTTCCAAAGCATGGCGAGGCAAGAAACGCAAATGGGCGTTCCCTTCAAAGAGCAAGCCGGTGAATGCGCCGGCGCTATCCTGCAAGGCCACAAGTTGCCCGGCCGCGAGGGTGATTTCGAGATCAGGCAAAACAAGACGCAGAGAATCATTCACCACGTAAGCAGAATCGCTGAGCAGGGGTTGCTGCAAGGAATGATAAATTCCTCGGCGAGCCGCGTCGCGGAGCTTGTTGGGGCGAGCCGTGTCCGGCAATGTCAATAAAGCTATGCAGGCGGCTGTGATGGCGTAGGCTGGTCGTAATAAAATCATCAAGAAAGATTCTTGGTCTGCTCCTTCAAGCCTTTTCACCTCTTTACGGCGTGACCTCACGCCCCAGTACCTGCCAATCCCAATTCTTTTGCCGCGCTTTTCATGGCCTGCAAAACGTTGGCAATGTGCTCATCCAAAGCAATGCCCAGCAACTCGGCCCCGCGCGCGATGTCCTCGCGGCTGACCTGGCGAGCGAAGGCTTTGTCCTTCATTTTTTTTTTGACGGAGCTGACTTCGACTTCCAACACGCTTTTGGTGGGCCGCACGAGCGCGACGGCGGTGATGAAGCCGCACAGCTCGTCCACGGCGAGAATGGTTTTCTCCATCGGCGCTTCGGCCTTGACGCCGGAATAATCCGCGTGCGCGAGAATGGCGCGGGCAATCTCCTCCGGCTCGCCCCTCTCGCGCAGCAGCTTGACGGTTTGATATGGGTGCTCTTCCTTGCTCGGATGCTTCTCATAATCCATATCGTGGAGAATGCCGACGACGGCCCATTTCTCTTCATCTTCGCCGAGCTTGCGGGCATAAAAACGCATCGCTGCTTCAACGGCGAGCATGTGCTTGCGGAGGCTGTCACTTTGCGTCCATTCGCACATCAAATTGTAAGCTTGGTCGCGGGTCATTATACTTTTATCCTATTTGTGTGTTGTTTTTGTCGTTGCCGCTCACGAATTCATTTTTTCAGCAAGCGTTTTGAAGAGGCGATCACAATGGGGAGCCGCATGACGAACTTTGGCAACTTCCAATTGTTCGAGAATTCTGAAACCATGTCGGGTTTTGTGATATTCGCCTTTCGAAGTATTGCAGGTGGCATCCTTGAGTGTTAATAGCAACGTTTTCTTATCGATTTGTTCTACATTTGGATTCTTCGGTATAGCATTCTCGTTGAAACCTTGCCCATAAAATCGGTTCAAAGCAGAGAGGTCTGCAATGAGCCAAGCCTCCATTGTTCGAACCATCAAATGGCAATGTTCATCGTTTACATGTCCTGCTTGCCAAGCATCCCGGCCCTGCAAGTGTTGCCATGGACTTGTGCTCACCGCGTCTTCGGAGTCGACGAGCAAAACGTTGAAAGCCTTCGGATGCGCTTGCAAAGCAGTCAAAAAATCATTAAAGGCCTGATTGCGAGGGCCACAAGCCTTGATCTGAAACTTAACACGTTTGTCCCTTGCCATGACGATAAGGTCGCTTAAAAGACTTCTAAAACCTTGTCGTAAAAACGCTTTTGTTTGTGCATCATTGCCACCACCTTCCACGTAAACGCAAATTTCGCTTACCATCTCGTCCCTCCGATTTCACCCATTGTCCAGAGTTCTCCCAGCGAGTATCGTTCGAGCCATGGCTTGAGAGTTTCGGGATCGAGACGGTGCAAGCGACTTCCCATTTCATCCCTTTCGCACACAAGAACGGCGTCAGGGACTTCGGTCAACGCCGACAACAAAATATCAGAATGTGTTGTCACGATAATTTGCATCCGCTGCGATGCCTCAATGAGCAATTCTGCGATAGTCGTTAGGATATCCGGATGTAGCCCTAGTTCCGGTTCCTCAATACATACAAGCGGTGGTGGA
The DNA here is from genome assembly GCA_050732275.1 of bacterium. Classification (GTDB taxonomy): domain Bacteria; phylum Zhuqueibacterota; class Zhuqueibacteria; order Zhuqueibacterales; family Zhuqueibacteraceae; genus Zhuqueibacter. The sequence goes on along the minus strand of JBOHQZ010000757.1, from coordinate 1,487 downwards.
GTAGGATGACAGAGTATGGTTAGCAAGCTCAGATAACGAAGTGTCCCGTCCGATAGACGAACTCCCGGAATGGGCTGAACAAGTCCTTTCTCGTGAATAAATATCTCAATGGTGCCATTGTGAATCTTGGTCGTAATGGCATCGGCTGCCTCGTGAAACCTCCTTAGCTTTTCGATGAGCAACTGCTTAATCTTTGGATTGCTTTGTAGATCATTCAGAACCAGTCCGAGGTTGCTTGCATTTTCAAGAAGAAAATCCTGGGGCAAATTCGATTTTTGTGGCATTCTCGGTGCAATGGAAGGCCCCAGATTCCACTCGCGATAGAGGCGAATGTTAGAAAAGCGATTGTTCAGATACGCGAGCTCGGGATATTGATCCGGCTCTTTTCTCTGCGATAAAACGGATTGTCCTGAACAAAAATCTTCCCGATGCAGAGAAAGTCGACTTCTTCCGGCAGTCGCGCCGGCTTGGCCTTCTGCCGTTGTTCTAGTATTTAAGACCGGACGGCCGTTTTGATATCGATAAAAAAAATCGACATCAGTTTCGTTTGCACTATTGGGACGTTCGTTCTCAACAACTTCGTCGACAATCTTCAGATTTTGGTCAAGCATCGTGAAGCAAAGCCGGTAGCGCAGAGGCATAATTCCTTCAGGGTAATCGATGGTTGTTTCGATCTTGGCGGTTGGATTGTCTTTTCCACCTTTCCAAAGCCATTCACTGATGTCCTCGACTTCATGAATCGGAGAGGCCAAATCATCGGGTGTCGCGCGTAGAAGCCCAATCGCCTCGATCAAGTTCGACTTTCCGGAGGCGTTCGGCCCAATCAGAACATTTAGCGGCTGCAGATCAACTTTTTCACCTTCGTTTCCATAAGATAGGAAATTCTGCAATCGAAGGGATCGTATAAATCTTTTGCCTTCCATATTCAAGCTTGTAATTTAAACAGTGTTACTCGACCTTCACCGCGGTGCCACACGCCGTCACCATCAGCATGCCGTTGCCGGCGCCGAGCACTTCGTAATCCAGATCGAGGCCGACCACGGCGTTGGCGCCGCGCTGCGTCGCCATATCTTCCAGTTCTTCCAACGCCATCTGCCGCGCTTGGCTCAACTCTTTTTCGTAGGCGCCGGAGCGGCCGCCGACGATATCACGAATGCCGGCAAAAAGGTCGCGAAAGAGATTGGCGCCCATAATGGCCTCGCCGGTGACGATGCCAAAGTATTGGGTGATTTTTTTGCCTTCAATATTGGGGGTGGTCGTGGTAATCATGTCGCGCTCTCCTGTTTTTTAATTTGATCGGTGTTATCTGCGAAAGGCGGCGGCGCTGCCCAGATTGTCAACAGCAGCTCGTCGCCGAGGAGCCGATATTGAGGCTGTTTCCCGGAAACCGCGACGCTGCGTTCGAGAATTAGGCGAATGCCTTCACCGCGCGCTTCGATATAATATCGCCCGGTATGCGGGCTCGCTTGCCGGGAAAGAAAAGAAAC
>JBOHQZ010000756.1:0-3838 GCA_050732275.1 bacterium | reverse complement strand
GTTTACGGCAAGAGAACGGACAACTGTGTTCGTCAAGCCGGTATTGACGGCCGTCCAGTTTGTGCCGTTGTTGGTGGAAAGAAACACGCCGCCGCCAAAAGTTCCCGCAAAGAGATTCGAGCCGTTCACGGCAAAGCACAGAATATAGCCCCCGTAGGGTCCATTGGTTTGAATCCACTGCGCCTGGAGGCTTTGTGCTCCAAGCAGGACGACGATGGCGAAGAAAGAAAGCAAACGTTTCATGTTTGTGCCTCCCTAGGTGAGGTTAATGAAAAATTGTAACGAACGGAATGTGAATCGGTCCGTCCGATGAATTTTTTGTTTGCGTTTGCCGTGTAAAAAAGCTAAATTTTATACAACAAACAAGAAAAATCATAGCTTTGATTCGAGGTGTTATATGACTGACCTGCAAATTAAAGTCGAGCCGGAAGATGATGAGAATCATTTTAAGCGTTTTTGGGAGATTGCCGACCGCATCCGCAAGCAAGTCCAAAAAGTCGGCGGCCTTTCGGTAAAAGAAATTGATCGTTTGGTTTGTGAATCGCGGGCGCGGCGGCGAAAACGTAATTCCCTATGATTGCCGGTTATTATGATATTATTCACTTGCATTTTTTATCATGAGCGTTTAAATTATGTCAATTAAACGCTGCTTGCTAATTGGTGATCAAAGGCGTATCTGCCATGCATATCAATGATATTGTTTGGCTTGATGAAATAGTTGACAAGATTGAGTCCGAACATCATGTTTACCAAGAAGAGGTTGAAGAAGTATTTTACAACCGGCCCAAATATCGAAAAGGCCAAAAAGGCAAATACGAAGGCGAAGATTTGTACTATGCTTATGGCCGAACCGATAGCGGCCGTTATTTGTTTGTCGTTTTCATTTACAAACTGAATAAAAATGCGTTGATCATCAGCGCCAGAGACATGGATGGCGACGAAAGGAGAAGATATGCCAGAAAATAGACTTCCCGAAGAATTCAAATCCATCGCTGAAATCCAAAATTTTTGGGATACGCATTCATCCGCTGATTATTGGGATGAGATGGAAGAAGTCGATCTGCAACTCTCGCCTGCTTTGCAGACCAAGCTTGAATTAAAAAAACTGTATAGACTATTGAGCTTGTCGTCCGAACAGATTGCGGCAATTGAGTCCAAAGCAACAACTGTAAATATGAATAGCAAGCAGTTAATTTCAAAGTGGGTTCTGGAACACGTTCAATAAAAACAACATAAACGTGCTTTCGTTGGCGCCCTCTCTTCGGCCCCGCGTTGTTTTGCTTTTTTCTTTTTGCCTTTTTCTTTTTATCTTTGTTCCCTCCCTACGCCTTTTTCCTTGGCGGATCAAAAAACGGCGTTTTCACCACCGTCGCGGTCGCTTGGCGGCGGGCAAATTCGACGGTGATTTCCATATCGACCTTCGTGCCGAGGGTGGCGAACTGACTCTCCACAGTGCCGATGGCGATGAACTTTTTCAGAATAGGGGAGAAGGTGCTGCTCGTCGCTTGGCCAATTTGCTTGCCGTTTTTATAAATGGGCACGGCGAGGCGCGAGGCGCGGCCGGCAACTTGCGGCGGCAAATCGGCGGCGGTATAAAGCGCTTCCAATTCATTCCAAGCGGCTTCCAATCCAACAAATTTCCACTTCGGCCCGCGCTTTTTTTCTGCGCGCAAAGCTTGGCGGCCGACAAAATCGCTTTTGTCGAATTTCACCGCCCATTCCAAACCGGCCTCAAGCGGCGAGGATTTGCGCGCTTCGGTGATGGCCTTGTGGCTCGAAACATAATCAATATCGCCGAGCAACAACGCTGCTTCGACGCGCGCGATGTCCATGGCGACCATGCCTACCGGTTGGATACCGTAACCCTTGCCGTTCTCCATCAAAACGTCCCATAAATTTTCTGCATGTTGAGGGCTGACCCAAAGCTCGTAGCCGAGATCGCCCGTGTAACCGGTGCGCGTGATCGTCACCGGAAAGCCGTCGATTTGGCTGTGCGTCAAGCGAAAATACTTTAAGCACGCGACGTCACCCCCGGTCACGACTTGCTGCAAAATCTCGCGCGACTTCGGACCTTGAACAGACAACGCCGCCAAATCCGCCGACACATCAACGACATTGACATCGAACCCATAGCCACAATCCTGAAACCAGCGCAGGTTCGGATCGGCGGAGGTGAGGCGAAAGTGATTTTCGGACAGGCGTGAGACGGTGCCGTCGTCGATCATCTTGCCGTGCTCGTCGCACCACGGCGTGTAGATAACTTGACCAATGTTGAGCTTTTTGGCATCGCGCGTGATAATGCGATCGACGAGCCGTACTGCGTCCGGTCCGCTGATTTCATATTTGAACAACGGCGTGACGTCGATGAGCGCCGCAGCGTTGCGAATCGCGTAATACTCGCGCTCGTGCGACATTTCGTAGACGCTGACCGCCAGATAACCGGCCCAGTTGCGCCAATCATAACTTTGGCACAACGGCGCCATGCGAGAGTAGAAGGGAGTTTGAAGAGGCATGAAAAGTGACCAGTATTCAGTAATCAGTTAGACAGTAATGATGAAACGAAATGAAAATTAAATCCGTGTGTTCGGCGCTATTTGCTGGACCACTCAGATTAGTTTTAAAACAAAACCCAGAACGTGATTGTCCGTGTTCGTCCATTGAGTCTGCGTGTCTAAATTTAATCGAAAAAATTATAAAGGCAAGTCCGGCGTTATATTTTTAAACTTTCTTACAGCACATCCGTAAAAATCCTGGATTGCGCCAAAGCTCTTGACGGAGTGTGCAATTTTAGTTATATTGTTATGATTCGTTAACATCGGCATTATTTCATCATTTAGAAAGAACCATGTTATGGCAGAATCAAATTTGAATGATTTGTCGAAATTGCGCATCGATCGCAGCCGCGAGTCGAACTCGGACGAAAGCCAGGCGAGCCGCAAATATCTATTTCTCTTCGGCGGTTTTGCCGTCGCTGCAGTGGCGGTTTTTCTGCTCTTCTTTCGCGGCACGCTCGCTTCGAATGTCGAAGTGAAGACGTTTACGGTCACGGCCATTTCTCCTGCCCAAGCCGATGCCGTGCTGACGGCAAGCGGTTACGTGGTGGCCCAGCGCCAAGCCGCCGTCGCCTCGAAAGGCACCGGCCGTTTGGTATACCTCGGCGTTGAAGAAGGTGACCAAGTCAAAGCCGGGCAGATCATTGCCAGATTGGAAAGCAACGATGTTGCGGCGATGCTGGCTCAAGCGCGAGCCAACTTGGCTTTGGCCAAAGCGCATTTGCCGCAATCGCAAGCCGATCTGCAGGAAGCGACGATTCAATATGAACGCTACAAAACGCTCGTGGCCGAGCAGCTCGTTCCTCGCGCCGATTTCGATGCGGCGGAGGCCCGTTACAAGCGCGCCGTCGCTACGGTTGTTGCCGACTCAGCAACGATTCGAGCCGCGGCCGCGGCCGTGCGTGCGGCGGAAGTCGAGGTTGAAAATACTAACATTCGTGCACCATTCGACGGCACGGTGCTGACAAAAAACGCCGATGTCGGCGAAGTCGTCGCGCCGTTTGGCTCGGCAAGCAGCGCCCGCGCCGCCGTGGTGTCGATTGCCGACATGTCCTCGTTGGAAGTGGAAGCCGATGTTTCGGAGTCCAACATTCAACGCCTCAAACCCGGCCAGCCGTGCGAGATCGTGCTCGATGCTTATCAAGACACGCGCTATCCCGGCGTCGTTGGCAAAATCGTGCCGACTGCTGATCGCGCCAAAGCCACCGTGATGACGAAAATCAAATTCGTCCAACGCGATGAGCGCGTGCTGCCGGAGATGAGCGCCAAAGTGACATTTCTCTCCA
>JBOHQZ010000755.1:0-3842 GCA_050732275.1 bacterium | reverse complement strand
ATTGCTAAAAAAGATTTTATTAGACGCTATGAGGATTTTCGCCGGCGCACCGGCGGCGGCGTCCAAGACAACCAAGAAGCACGGCGCAAGATTTTGCGAAATTATGTCGATGAAGAGCTGCTCATCGTAGCGGCTGAACAGCGCGGTTATGCGGAGGATCGTGAAGGCAAGCATGAACGCGGACGTCTCGAAATCCAGGAATTGCTCAACGCGTTCAATCGTGAATTTGTCGCCAGCCGCGTCACGATAAGCGATGATGAGTTAAAAAGATTGTTCGTGAATTTGAATACGCGCCTCAAAGCCCGGCATTTGTATGCGCCGACCAAAATGCAAGCGGATTCTCTTTATCAGGCTTTGCAAAACGGCGCGAGCTTCGAGACGCTTGCCAAACGAGTTTTTAAAGATCCCGGATTGCGTGACTCCGGCGGACAGCTCGGTTATTTCACGGTCGATGAAATGGAGCCGGCGTTTGAAGAAGCAGCTTATGCTTTAAACACCGGTGAAATTTCCAAGCCGGTGCGCACGCTCGAGGGTTATAGCATCATCCGCGTGGAGGCTCGCATAACCAAGCCGCTGTTGACGGAATATGAGTACGCCAAGCATCGTGACAAGCTGGCGGGATATTGGCGCACACGTAAAGCTCAACAGGCCGCCGGAGCTTACGTTGATTCGCTGCGCCGCGCGCTCAATCTGGCCTTCAACGAGCCGGTGGTCGAAAAGTTGTTGGCTTCTCTTAAAAATAGCCAACAAAATGAGGCGTTGATCGAACCGAAAGGTTTCTTAAATGGCGATCAAAAATTGGGCAAGCAGGAGCTGTTGCGCTCCGAGTTGGGCGTTTGGGAAGTGGCAACGTTTCAGGACCGATCGCGCTTTACGACGGAGAAGCAACATAACTGGATTCGCAACAAAGAAACGCTGAAGGATTTTATCGCCGGGCTGGTGGCGCGCGATTTTATTTTAGCCAAAGCGCGGGCGGCCAAACTTGATAAACAGCCGCAATTCAAAGAGAAAGTCGCAGAAAATTTTGACATCTTTCTTTTAGAGCGGATGGAGAAGAATCTCCGGCGCGAGATGCAAATTCCCACCGACTCGTTACGGAGTTATTATAAGAAAGAGCCGCAGCGTTTTACGGCGCCCGGCGAAGTGAACCTGCGCGAAATCGTGTTGCGCGACCCGGCGCAAGCCGAGCAAGTTGCCGTTAAGCTAAAACGCGGCGTCGCATTTTCCGAATTAGCCAAGAAGTTTTCAATCCGCCACTGGAGCGCCGAGCGCGGAGGAGAATTGGGTTATCTCAAACCGGAGGATTTCGGCCAATGGGCGGACAAAGTTTTTTCTATGAAAATGGGAGAACGGGTTGGCCCGGTACAAATGGATTCGATGTATGTGTTCCTCGAGTGCATCGGCAAGCGCCCGGAACGATTTCGCAGTTTTGATGAAGCGCGTTCGGATGTTGAACAGGCTCTGCGCACGATGGGCTGGGACGCTTTTCGCCGCCAAAAAATTGACGAGATTCGCAAAACCACACGAGTCGCCGTTTTTCCGGAACGTTTGATAACAATACGGTTGAACTAATTTCAAGGAGGGAGAACCCTTGAGACGACTAACGCATTTGAGAAGCGCGATCGCGAGTTTGGGCGTGCTGCTCGCCACATTGGGTTTCGCCCAAACCACCGGTAAGCTCACTGGCACGGTTATCGATAAAGACACCAAGGAAGGCCTTCCCGGCGTCAATCTCGTTGTGGAAGGTACCACCTTGGGCGCGGTGACGGACCTCGACGGCAAATTCATCATCCTGCGCGTGTCGCCGGGCAAACACAACCTGCGCGCCAGCTTGATTGGCTACCAAACCGTCATTCAGCAAAGCGTCGAAGTGCTCACCGATTTGACCACCACGATTAATTTCACCCTTTCACAAGAGGCCGTCAACGTCGGCGAGGAAGTTGTCATCGTGGCGGAGCGGCCGATCATCCGCAAAGATTTGACGTCATCCGAGGCGCGCGTGCAAGCCGAAGAAATTTCGCGCCTCCCGGTGCAGGAAGTGGCGGATGTGATTAATTTGCAAGCCGGCATTATCCGCGACGCCGGCGGCGGTATTCACATTCGCGGCGGACGCTCGACGGAAGTTGCCTATGTCGTCGACGGCGTTCGCATCACCGACGATTTCACGCGCTCGCAATCGCTGCAGATCGAGAACGAGTCGATTCAGGAGCTGCAGGTGGTGAGCGGCACGTTCAATGCCGAGTACGGCCAAGCGATGAGCGGCATTATCAACATCGTTACCAAAACCGGCGGCAACGATTTTCACGGAAATTTCGAAACCTGGGTGAGCGATTATCTCAGCGGCCATGACGAGATTTTTTATAATCTTGATGACATCAATTTTTTGGATAATTACAATTTTCAAGGCTCCTTGAGCGGCCCCATATTTAAAGAGCGGCTCACGTTTTTTGCGACGGCCCGACGGTGGAATGACGACGGCTGGTTGTACGGCCGGAATATTTTTTCGCCGCAGGGTTTCATTCGCAACGATTCCCTTTTTCTCGCTTTCGGCGATGGCAAGCCTGTTCCCATGAATTTCCGCAAACGTTGGAGCGGACAAACGAGCTTGGAATGGCGCATCGCCGGTCCGCTCAAGCTGAAGCTTTCGGCGTTGGGAAGCACGGAAGACAAGCGCAATTACGAGCATGCTTTCAAATTCAATCCTCTCGGCGACCGTGGTGATGTTGAAAAGGGTGGAACCGTCGTCGCCAACCTGACGCACGCGGTCACGCCAAGAACCTTTTATGAGATCAAAGCCGCCTACAAATATAATGAGCTCGTCTCTCAGCTTTATGACGATCCGTTCGACAGCCGCTATGTTGATCCGCGCTTGTCGAATACCGGGTTGTTTCAATTTTCCATCTCCGGCACGGATTTGGCCCGCTTCCAACGCAGCACCAAAAGTTGGTTGGGAAAATTAGACGTCACCAGTCAAGCGACTAATCGGCATCAGGTAAAGGCTGGTGTAGAAGTGCAATTTGACAACGTTTTTCTCGAGGATATTACCCTGGTGCCGGCTGAAGACGCCAATGGCCAGCAAATTCAACCTTTTCAACCGTCGATTCGCCCCGCCAGCGAAACCACGCACGACCGCATCGTTCGTGAGCCGTATTCTCTGGCCGCATACTTTCAGGACAAAATCGAATACGAAAGCTTGATAATCAATGTCGGCTTGCGGGTTGATTTGTTTGACGCGCAAGGCCGGGTGCCGGTCGATCTCGAAGATCCGAATATTTTTAGCCCCTTCAAGCTGAAGAATATTTATCGCGATACCAACAACGACCGTGTGATCGGCTTGAATGAGCAAACGGACAATAATCGGCTGACGTTGCAAGAGCGCGAAGCGTATTGGTATCGAAAGGCTGAGAAAAAATACCAGGTCAGTCCGCGTTTGGGAGTGGCGTATCCGATCACAGAAAGAGGCGTCATTCATTTTTCCTACGGCATCTTTCAGCAAATTCCGGAGTACGAGCAGCTTTATCGCCGCGATGAGCTGAAAGTTTCCGAAGCCGCCGGTTTGCAGGGTCCGTTTGCCAACCCGGATTTGAATCCACAGCGGACGACGATGTACGAGCTGGGCATTCAACAGCAGCTTTCCGATAATATCGGCATCGATATTACCGGTTTCTATCGTGACATTCGGGATTGGATTTCGACCGGTGCGCCGACGCCGGTGGCGATAGCCGGCGTTTCGTATGCGCGCAAGATCAATCGCGATTTTGCCAACGTGCGCGGCATTACGCTCGCGGCAAATCGGCAACTCGCCGGCAAATTCTCTTTTAGCGTTGATTATACTTTCCAAA
>JBOHQZ010000754.1:0-3842 GCA_050732275.1 bacterium | reverse complement strand
GGCGCTGGGGGAAATCGGTGACGAGACGCTAGCCAATGGCTTGGCGCGTGCCCTTTCCTTCAACAACAGCTTCGTCCGCCAAAAAGCAACGCAAGTCGTCGGTTATTACGCCACTGATATGCAAATGCTTGCTACTTTGCAACACATGGTCGCCAACGACCCAGCAGAAGAAATGCGCACTGCTGCCTGCGAAGCCGCAGAGAAGTACGCCAACAAGCTGCGGTATTTTACCTAAATTCACTGATGAATTTATTGACCGGTCACTCCGAGTGACCGGTCAATTTCAATCATAAAATTGTGGAGAGCAATCATAACCTACCGCACCGAAACCGACAGCATGAGGAAAATTCAAGTGCCCATTGGTAAATATTACGGCGCGGGCGTTGATTTATTTCAAGATCGGCGGCGAACGCATGCTGAGCGAGATGATTTGGGCATTCGGCATTCTTTTTATTGATTTTCTTTGACTCGTTGTGTGTATTAATTTGTACTGCGAATGTCATTACACGGAATCTATTCACGGAAATCAACAAAAATGCGAACAGCAACGATTCAGGCCCGCATCAATCCCAAGGTGAAGGCGGAAGCCCAGAAGATATTGAACAAACTCAACATCTCCATGTCTGAGGCGATCTCCATTTATCTCACCCAGGTGACGCTCCATAAAGGGATTCCCTTCGAAATAAAAATTCCCAACGCGCTTACTGCGGCCACTTTGAAAAAAATCGAAGCTGGTGAAGAGCTTCACGAAGTGGAGAGCGTCGAAGAACTTTTTAAGGAATTGGAAAGTTGAAAATTGTTTATTCCAGCCAATTCAAGAAAGATTATAAAAAGGTCAAGAAACAAAACAAGAATCTCGAAAAACTCAGCACCGTCATCGATAAATTGGCTGCCAAAGAACGGCTGGACGCCAAGTATCGCGATCATCCTCTCTCAGGAAGTTGGAAGGGATTTCGAGACTGCCATCTTGAGCCGGATTGGATTCTGATTTACCAAACGACTGAAGAGGCATTGATTTTAGCTAGAATGGGATTACACGTGGAATTGTTTAAGAATTGATGCGTTGCTCTCGCCAGCACCTGCCCAAATATTTGTATAAATTTGTTATAACTTCATGAAGAGGCTTTGCCAGTGGGCGTTTGCTCAAACATCCAGGTTTTTTCATCCACCTGTGACCTGCCATTCTCAAGCCTTGCATCAGCAAATCCTACAATCTGAAAACATTTTCAGAAAACCATATTACGGAGCTTAATTTATGAACTATCGCCTCGAAACCGACAGCATGGGCAAGATTCAAGTGCCCGATGACAAATATTATGGCGCGCAAACGGCGCGGTCGTTGATTCATTTCAAGATCGGCGGCGAGCATGCGTTTATGACGTGCTATATTTAGCCATACAAATATATTGCTTTTTTACCATATCCATCGTATCTTGATCACATGGCAAAAAGGGTTGGGTTTGAGTGGGACGGCGAAAAGAGCTGGCAGAATCTAAACAAACACGGTGTATCCTTTGGAGAAGCACAGCAGGCTTTTGCCGATCGCAACCGTGTTATTTTAAGGGATTATGCCCACAGCCGTGCCGAGGAAAGATTTTATTGTGTCGGTAAAGTAGGCAATGGTATTATGGCCGTGCGCTTCACATACCGAGAAAATACAATCAGAATATTTGGCGCCGGATATTGGAGAAAGGGAAAAAAGATCTATGAAAAGCAAAATCAGAAAAAAAATTAAGTATACCGACGAACCGATGAATGACGTGGAAGTCGTCGCGGACTTTTTGCCGCCTCCGGAAGAGCTTGCCTTCAAGGAGGAAACAGTCAAGATTACGATCGCGTTAAGCAAGAGCAGTATCGACTTTTTCAAAAAAAAGGCTGAATCTCATCGCACACCATATCAGAAGATGATTCGCCGCTTAGTGGATGAGTATGTGGTCAGACAAAAGCAGTTGTCGCAGTGAATTTATCTAACCTTTTGTCCGATTGGCGCATTTTTTGACCACTTCCTGCCATTCTCAAGCCTCTCATTCCACATTAAACACATTCAGAGAACCATACCAGGGAGCGTTTTATGAACTACCGTATCGAAACCGACAGCATGGGCGAGATTCAAGTCCCCAATGATCGTTATTACGGCGCGCAGACGGCGCGATCGTTGATTCATTTCAAGATCGGCGGCGAGCGCATGCCACGCGAGATGATTTGGGCCTTCGGCATTCTCAAAAAGGCCGCGGCGTTGGTGAATAAAGAGCTTGGACTCTTGTCGGCAGAAAAAGCCGATCTCATCGTCAAAGCCGCCGATGAGGTGATCTCGGGAAAACTCGACGAGCATTTTCCGCTCGTCGTTTGGCAAACCGGCAGCGGCACGCAAACTAATATGAACGCGAACGAAGTGATTTCGAATCGCGCCATCGAAATGGCCGGCGGCAAAATGGGCAGCAAAAAGCCGATTCATCCGAACGACGACGTCAACAAAGCGCAATCGTCGAATGACACGTTTCCGACGGCGATGCACATTGCAGCGGTGCATGAGATTCATCGCCGGCTGATTCCGATGGTCACGCAATTGCGCGACACGCTGGCGCAAAAGACCGCGGCCTTCAAAGACATCATCAAAATTGGGCGCACGCATTTGATGGATGCGGTGCCGCTCACGCTTGGACAGGAATTTTCCGGCTACGTCACGCAACTCAATCACGGCTTGAAGCGCATCGAGATGGTGTTGCCGCATCTGTATGAATTAGCGCTTGGTGGCACAGCAGTCGGCACCGGCTTGAATACGCATCCGAAATTCGCCGTGAAATCAGCCGCAAAAATTGCCGAGCTGACCGGCTATCCATTTGTTACGGCAGAAAACAAATTTGAAGCGCTGGCCTCGCATGATGCGCTGGTGATGGCAAGCGGCGCATTGAAAACATTGGCGAGTTCATTAATGAAAATCGCCAACGACATTCGCTGGCTGGCATCCGGCCCACGCTGTGGCCTTGGTGAGCTGAACATTCCAGAGAATGAACCAGGCAGTTCGATCATGCCCGGCAAAGTCAATCCGACGCAATCCGAGGCCATGACGATGGCGGCGGCGCAAGTCATCGGCAACGATGTGACGATCGGCATCGGCGGCGCTTCCGGCAATTTCGAGCTGAACGTCTTCAAGCCGGTGATCATTTACAACCTGCTGCAATCCATTCGTTTGCTCGCGGATGCCTGCGAGATGTTCAACGAGCATTGTGCGGTTGGCATCGAGGCGAACGAGGCCAACATCAAAAAGCATTTGGATAACTCGCTGATGCTGGTGACGGCGCTCAATCCGCATGTCGGCTATGACAATGCCGCGAAGATTGCGAAGAAAGCGCACAAAGAAAATCTCACGTTGCGCGAAGCGGCCATCGCGCTCGGCGTTTTAACCGGCGAGAAATTCGACGAGATCGTGCGGCCGGAGAAGATGATTGGGCCGGAGGGGGCGTAGAACGGAGGGCAAGTGCGTAGAGCGAGACAGTGGTTTACGTTTTTCGTTTTACTTTTTATGCTCAATATTTTCCATTTGCAAAGACGCGACTTTTTTGTTATTTTGGCAGTAAATGAATTTCTCGGTAAATATGATCACCTACAAAACCGGCAATGATTTGAATCTCGACGCGGTCATCGAGCTGTACCGTGCCTCGACTTTGGGCGAGCGGCGGCCGGTCAATGAGCGCGAGCGCATGCGCTTGATGCTGCAACATGCCAATCTCGTCATCACGGCGTGGGACGGAGATTTGATGGTCGGCATTTCGCGCTCGCTGACGGATTTCGCTTATATCACGTACTTATCCGATTTGGCGGTGCGCCTTTCGCATCAACGG
>JBOHQZ010000753.1:0-3843 GCA_050732275.1 bacterium | reverse complement strand
AGATGATGCGGCCATGGCCGATCTCCATAAAAAATCGAAATGTGCTTCCTGAATTTTGCGAACTCGTGACAATTCGCCGCCTTACTATATAGACACATGAAAACGGCAAATTGCACATTAAAAAATAAAAAATATCTCTGCCTGCATAAGGCAGCAAAAAAAGTTCGCTCAATTTAGGGGGGAGCTACCTCGCGCCGTGTAGCTTTTAACAACGGAATTTAAATTTATCTCAGAGCCTAATTGGAGGAGAATGTAACAGAATTTAAATAACTTGAGCCGAAAAGTCAAGCGCCAAATTTAACAATTCTGAAAATAAGGCAACTAATCTCATCGCCATCCGTAGAGAGATGGTTGCTTGGTGCTCTGAAATGCTTAAATAAAATAGTGAGGTGATGGCAGCCGGCGGGGATTGTGATAAAAGCTTGAAATAACTCCATCCCCTAAGATGGTGTTTGAAAAGTACAAAATGAGATTGGCCGGTCACTTAAAGTGGTTGAATTCTAAAACATTTTGTACGCTAAAAGTGACCGATCAGTGACTTTCCAAACGCACTCTAACTTAATACACAAGCCAAGAAGCGAGAAAGCAAACCTGGTTTGGCTTCTCGTTATTAAACTACACACCGATTGCAGGCAATGCGGAAAACTTTTAGTTGTGGTCATTAATTTAACCTTTTTGAAAGGAGACTAACAGTATGTACACAACCAAAACTCTAACGCTTGCGCTACTTTTGCTATTTAGCATATCGGCGCTGGCGTTTGCCGGAACCGGCTCGCCTAATGGCAAGGACATCGATATTCCTTACCAAAAATTCGTCCTACCCAACGGGCTGACGCTCATCGTGCACGAAGATCATAAGGCGCCAATCGTGGCGGTGAACGTGTGGTATCATGTCGGTTCCAAAAATGAGAAGCCTGGCAAGAGCGGCTTTGCGCACCTGTTCGAGCATCTGATGTTCAACGGCAGCGAAAATTTCAACGACGACTATTTCAAGACGATGGAAAAAATCGGGGCCACGGATTTGAACGGCACCACCAATGAAGATCGCACCAACTATTTTCAAAACGTGCCCAATTCCGCGCTCGACATCGCGCTGTGGATGGAATCCGACCGCATGGGGCATCTGTTGGGCGTCATCGATCAAGCCAGGCTGGATGAGCAGCGCGGCGTGGTGCAAAACGAAAAACGCCAGGGCGAAAACCAGCCGTATGGCGTCACTCGGGAGCTTATCTCGAAAGCCACCTTTCCCGCCGGCCACCCTTATTCATGGACAGTCATCGGCTCGATGGAAGACTTGAGCGCAGCCACGCTCGACGACGTTAAAGAGTGGTTCAGAACCTATTATGGCGCAGCGAATGCCGTCATTGTTGTCGCGGGCGACGTCGATGCGGCCACCGCCAAAGCCAAAGTGGAAAAATATTTTGGCGACATTCCCGCCGGCCCGCCGGTGGCGAGACACGAGGTGTGGATTGCCAAACGCACCGGCACCCAACGCCAGCAAGTGCAAGACCGTGTGCCGCAGGCACGGCTTTACAAAATCTGGAACATCCCGCAGCGCAACGCCAGTGATTACGATTACCTGGACTTGGTAACCGACGTGCTGGGCGCCGGGAAGAATTCGCGCTTGTACAAACGTTTGGTATACGACGACCAAATCTGCACCAATGTCGCCTCTTACGTCAGTCCCAGAGAAATCGGTTCGCTCTTTTACATCGACGCGACTGCCAAGCCTGGCGAGGATTTAGCGAAGATTGAAAAAGCGGTCGACGAGGAGCTGGCGAAGTTTCTTGCAGAAGGTCCGACGGCTGCCGAACTGCAACGCGTAAAAACGGAGTACGAGGCGAACTTCATTCGCGGCATCGAGCGCATCGGCGGCTTCGGCGGCAAGTCCGACATTCTCGCGCAAAATCAAGTTTACGCCGGCAGCCCGGATTATTTCAAGACCACGCTCAATCGCGTCGGCGAAGCCACAGCGCAGAATCTCTTGAGCGCCGCCAAGCAATGGCTCTCCGACGGCGTTTACATCCTCGAAGTGCATCCGTTTTCGGAATATAAAATCACCAAATCCGACGTCGACCGCTCCAAGCTGCCGGTCGCCGGCCCTGCCCCGGAAGTGAAATTCCCGGCGCTGCAGCGCGCCACCCTCTCAAATGGCTTGAAGATCATTTTGGCGGAACGGGCTTCCATTCCTGTCGTGAACTTCAACCTCCTTGTCGACGCCGGTTACGCCGCGGATCAGCTTGCCATCCCCGGTGCTGCGAGCCTGGCGATGGACATGTTGGATGAAGGCACGAAAACGCGCACGGCGCTGCAAATCAGTGAGCAAACGGCCTTGCTCGGCGCCAATCTCGGCAGCGGCTCCAATCTCGACGTGTCGACGGTTTCGCTTTCCGCGCTCAAGTCAAATCTCGACGCTTCGCTGGAAATTTATGCCGACGTAATTCTCAATCCCTCGTTCCCCGAAGCTGATTTTGCGCGGCTGCAAAAGCTGCAAATCGCCCGCATTCAGCGCGAGAAAGTGACGCCTTTCTCCATGGCGCTTCGTATTTTACCGAAGCTGTTGTATGGCCAGGATCATGCGTACGGAAATCCTTTGACCGGCTCCGGAACCGAAGCGTCGACGGCGAAATTGGCGCGGCCGGAATTGATGAAATTTCATCAGACCTGGTTCAAACCGAACAACGCCACGCTGATCGTCGTCGGCGCCACCACCTTGGCGGAAATCACGCCGAAATTGGAGAAGCTGTTTAGCGGCTGGAAGAAAGGCGAGGTGCCGAAGAAAAATATTAGCACGGTGGCGATGCCAACCAAGCCGGCGGTGTATTTGATCGATCGTCCCGGCTCCTTGCAATCGGTGATTATCGCCGGGCAAGTGGCCTCGCCCACCAACAATCCCGATGAGGTGGCGATTACCACGATGAACAACATCCTCGGCGGCGATTTTACTTCACGCGTCAATATGAACCTGCGTGAGGACAAACATTGGTCTTATGGTTCTGCCTCGTTTCTCTGGGACGCGCGCGGCCAACGCCCGTTTATCGCCTATGCGCCGGTGCAGACCGATAAAACCAAAGAGTCCATGATCGAGTTGGCGAAGGAGCTGCGCGAGGTGATCGGCAGCCGGCCGATTACCAACGATGAGTTCGTCAAAGTTCAAACCAACCAAACGCTGCAGCTCCCCGGCTCGTGGGAAACCATGGCCTCGGTGGGCGGCTCGATCAGCCAGATCGTGCAATATGGCTTTGCGGATGATTATTACCAAACCTATCCGAATAAAATCCGCGCCTTGAAGCTTGCCGATGCTCAAGCCGCCGCCAAGAAAGTTGTTCATCCCGACAATTTGGTTTGGGTGGTGATCGGCGACCGCGCCAAGATCGAAGCCGGCGTGCGTGAGCTCGGCTTCGGCGAGATTCGCCTGATCGATACCGAGGGCAATCCGGTTCAGTAGCCCCGATTTTCTTTATTAAAATTTTAAAAAAAGGACTCGGGACAGTTGCAGCTGCAGAAGCCCGTTTCGGCGATGCCGAGACGGGCTTTTTGTTTAATGAAAACAGTCTTGCTCGAAATCTCGCTTGCTTCTGAGGCAAAATGTGATTAAATTTAAACATAAATCTTGGTTCATTTTATCCTGCAAGTTTCCAGGCAGCTTCAAACCATGTCTACACTAAACGCACACGCAATTTATCCGTTAGAATTGTACCAGAGCGAAAGGGCGAAGAGCCGGCTTTCGCCCCTCTTACAGGAAGAATATCTTCCGGAATCGGACGGGAAACCTATGGCTGAGACCGATCTCCACCGTCTACTGATGATCTACTTGCTCATCGCCTTGGAAGAACATTTTCG
>JBOHQZ010000752.1:0-3846 GCA_050732275.1 bacterium | reverse complement strand
GCATTATCGCCTGGACACGATCCAATATCCCGCCGAGCTGTTGTGCAAAAGCGTCGGCGATTGCGACGATCTTTCCGTGCTCTATGCCAGCTTGCTCCAAAGCGCCGGCTTGTCGACCGCATTGGTCAGCGTTCCCGGCCATCTTTTTATGATGTTCGATACGCAAATCGACACCTCGCAGCGCCGGCGCCTGCCGATCGCGCCGAGCCAATTTGTCGAGCATCGCGGCACATTGTGGATACCGATTGAGACGACGATGATTCCCGGTGACGGGTTCGCGGAAGCTTGGGCTACTGCAGCCGCGCGATACGATACCACCTGCAAAATATACGAAGTGGCGGCGTGCCAGGCGAAGTATCCGCCAATTCCAACGGATATTCTGCGTATCCCGTGCAATCCAATCCCTCTTCCTGATTTTACTTCAGCCCTGCAAAACGATCTCGCGGCTTTGGAAGCGGCGAAAGACAAATGGCTGCAAAAGGTCGAGGCTATTCTCGAGCTCAATGCGCCCAATCTGCCCCGCTTCGAGGCCGCCAAAGCGCGGAATATTTGCGCGGCATTGCTCGGGCAAAACGATGAATATGCGCGCGCCAAAGTCCAAATTCAAAAAATCTTTCTGCTGGATTCCACCAACGCGCCGGCATGGAACAATTTCGGCAATGTTGAATTTGTTGCCGGGCGCTTTGTCGAGGCCGAGCGGGCTTACAACAAAGCGCTGTTCCATAATCGTCACAGCCGGGGCACTTATCTGAATCTGGCCATGCTTTATCAAATGATGATCGACGCCGAGCCGCAGAAAGCGGCTTTGTATCAAAAGAAAACCGACGAGGCGCTATTGCAGGCGGCGCAGCTTTTGGAGGGCGATAGCAATTCAGCTTATAGCATACTCGGCTTGGCCGAGGAAAGCGCCGACGGCAAAGCCAGCGGTTTGGGAAAAACACTCAAAGCGCGCATGCGAAAAGTGAAGAATTGGGTCGACCGGGCTTTCCGGCAGCACGTTCAGAAAAAGGAAATCCGCGGCGTCGCCCTGGATCGCCACGGCGCCAAAGGCCGCAGCGAAGTCGATGCCGACCGCGGCGCCCTGCTGGCGTGGAGTTATTAGTTCTACTTTGTCACAACGGAGAACTCAGCTTGGCAGAACCATTGATCGGCAGAATGATTCTTTATCATTTCCTTCGAAACCATACCGAACCAAAAGAAGAAATAATTATTCTGCCGATAAATCATTCTGCCATTTCTATTTACTCGTTAGATTAACTCAGGAGTTCATGTGTTGCCAATCGGCAAAAAAATGCAGCTCGTCCTGCTCGGAATGTTGTGCAGCATCGCGATGGCGATCGGAATCAATACGCTCCTGGCCAAGCTGCCCAAAAAATGGGATGTGACCAGCGGTTTCGATTTATTTTTTTATAATCTCTGCTTCAAGCCAAGCCTTAAACCATATCCGCGCTTGATGATCATCGACAGCAACGATCCTGCCGAGAAGCGCTCGCGCTCGGAATATGCAAAAATGGTGAGCACACTGCAGCGCGCCGGTGCCAGATGCATTGCGCTGGATATTCGTTTTCTCGGAGAGCGCCCGGAATATTGGCTAGGCGACCAGGCGTTGGTCGATAGCGTCGCCGCGGCGCCGCAAGTGATCCTGGCGATGGATTTTGCCAGCGAGCGGCATCCACCGGCAGACCTTAGAGTGAAAGCGGAACGCCTGGCCTTGCCGGATTCTTTATGTGAAATCCTGATTCCCAAGATCGTGGCGGAGCACGGCCTCGATCTGTCATTTGGCAAATTGCTCGAAGTCACGCCGCACCTCGGCCACATCAATTCGGCAAGCGGCCAGTATTATCATTTCCCGCCAGTCCTTCCTTTTGTCGGAAAATGCTATGCCGCTTTGCCGCTCGAAATTGCCCGGCACTATTTCGGCGCCTGCAACCACGGCCATGTCGCCACAAATGGGAACGGCGAATTTGCCAATACCTCCGCTACGCCGTTTGTCTTGAGCGACATTCCTTTGGATGTCGATGGGCAACTCCTGGTGAATTTCATCCCGTTGAGCGAGTTTGCGCCGCAAAGATATTATTACTCCTGGGATGAGGCGGGGCGGCTTTTGCAGGAAAATTACGGCGGCTTTCGCGACGCCGTCGTGCTCATCGTCAACGCCGCGGTCGAGTCCCCGATCAACTCACCACTGGGGCCTTATCCCCGCTGGGCGTTGCTGGCTTCCCTTACCAGCCAGCTTTTGCTCGATGCTCACATTGATACTTCCGTGGTGTTTTATCCGATTTTTTTCAGCACGGTGATCTGCGGCGGCGGCTTGTTGCTGTTTTTGTTCGTGGCGCCGCGGCTGAATAAAAAGTGGCGCAAAACCCGCGTCATTTTCGTGCTCGGCACGGCGTTTTTTTTGCTGCTGATCGTGGCGTTATTGCGCTACGAGCAATTATGGCTGGGCGCTTTCGTGCCGCTGCTCGTGTACAACGCCAGCATGCTGGTGGTGCGATATCGTTATTATCGTTTGATCCGGCCGCCGCGGTACGTGAATTTCGGCGTGGCGGTTTTGGAGCGCCGCAAAGACGGCTACCCGATAAAAATTTTCGAGGCGCCGGGCGGTACCGAAGAGACTGATTTGATTTTGAACTCGTCTTTCTTGCAGGAAAAAAATTTCCGCGCCGCTCTGGCCCGGCTTAAAAATTTGCAGGCCAGCGACGCGGATATTAAAGCAGTAGGCAATCAATTGTTCGAGGCGCTTTTTCTCAAAGAAGCTTTTTATATTCTTAAAAGCAGTCTGGAGCAAGTCATGCGCGAGGGCAAAAACCTGCGTCTCGTTCTGTATCTCGACGCTCCGGAATTGACCTGCCTGCCGTGGGAATTGCTGCACAGCGCCAAACTGCCGCCGGGCCATCTTGGGCTTAACAAACGTGTGTCCGTCGTGCGTTATCTTCCCCGCGCCCAAATCGTCAAAAAGCCCCCATTCCGTGCGCCTTTGGAAATTTTGGTGGTGATCTCCAATCCGGCAGGGCTGATGCCGTTGGATGTCGAAAGCGAGAAGAAAACCATCACAAAAGCGCTGCAGCCGCTGATTTGGAGCGGCGATGTTCATCTGCGCTTTTGCGAGCATGCCACGCTTGACGTGCTGCGCGCCGAGCTGAAACGCGGCCCGGACGTTTTGCACTACATCGGCCACAGCCAGTTTGACGAAAAGCAGGGAACCGCTTTTCTCGAGCTTGAAACCGAAACGCAAGACCTGGACTCGGTCCCTGCCGAGCAATTCGGCAACCTGCTGCACGATTCGTCGGTCCGGGTTGTGGTGCTGAATAGCTGTGAAAGCGCTGCCGCCTCAGCCAATGACGCTTTCACTGGTGTCGCGCAGAAACTGGTGGACGTCGGCGTACCCGCCGTCGTCGCCATGCAATATAAAATTCTCGACCCCACCGCGCAATTGTTTTCTAAAGTGCTATATTCCTCCGTTATCACCAACTATTCGATCGACGCCGCGGTCGCTGAGTCCCGCCTCGCCCTTTTAACCGGCGCCCGCACCGACCGCCAAGGCTGGGCCACGCCGGTCTTGTTCATGCGCACGCCTGACGGGAAAATTTTTGAGATGGACTCGTAGTGGCCGAACGAACTCCCGTTGGGTTGTGGCGGTTTGAAAATGGAGACTTGATTTTTCTCCGCGATTTGGCTATCTTGTGATACGTGAACTAATGAGAGAATGCATGCGAGCCAAATCATTGCGAAATTTGTAGAGACCTCACGATGCAGCCATTCGATTTCCAACCCACCACGCGGGTGATCTTTGGCGAAAATGCCGTTGACCAATTGGGAGCGCTCACAAAAGAATTGGGTGGCCGC
>JBOHQZ010000751.1:0-3849 GCA_050732275.1 bacterium | reverse complement strand
TAATTCACCTTGTAAGTTCTTCCGTACGCCGCGGCCAGCGAGCTGGAGCGTACGGTGTGATAATAATACGTATCCTGAGCTAAAAGGCTCACGGGCAGCAGCAAAATAAAAATGGACAGAGCTTTTTTCATAGCTGATTCCGCTGGTTAAAAGAGATTGATTTTTTGCGCCAAATCATTGACCGGTGCCGTTGAGCGCGTTGTTACGGCAACCCCGCCGGTATCACCTTCTCCGCCACGTTGGTCAGGCCGCGATTGTTCGTCACCGTAAGCGAAATCCGATAATAGGCCGGTTCCGTTAATTTCGTTGTAACGGAATCTTGAGGAAAACTCCGTTGCGCATTGGTAGTGACATTGGTTATGACAATGAGATACGCGGTGATACTCCCGTTAGGATGTGGATCGCTCGAAGCCTTGCCGCTAACCGTCAGATCCAACGGGATTTTGCCGCCGCTTTCCGGGTCGATTTTAAGCGCAGCGATGGGCGGCGTGGAAACGCGCACAGGCACATTCGTCGTATCGGCCAGGCCTAAATTGTCCTTGACGATTAACATCACCTGATAATTGCCGTCATTCTTAAAAGCGTGCTTACCGATGGGGTCCTGTGAGGTCTCGCCGTCGCCGAAGAAAATTTGATAAGAGGAAATCGTCCCATCCGGGTCGAAACTGTTGGTGGCGGTGTAATCAATCTCCAGCGGCACCTTCCCGCTCGTTGGCGTGATCCGCAGCGCCGCTTGCGGCGGCTGATTGTTGGTGGTGACGAATTGCTCCGTGCTGTCAGGCTTGCTTTCATCATCGATGATTTTCAGACGCACACGATACTGGCCGGCCAACTTATAATCATGTGTAATGATCGATGGGCCCAATCCGACACTGTCCGAAGAATTGTCGCCAAAATTCCAAATAAACTTTGCTTTGGCAACATTGCCGTCACGGTCAAGACTGCCTCTCGGGTCAAACTCTACTTTATAAGGTTGGGTTTGATTGCGCAGGGTGAACGCAAAAACCGGAGTCGGCTTGAGATTTTCAAAAAATGTAGCGGTAGCTTGCTGCGTTCCCGAAAGCTTCACGCCGTCAAAAAGCTGCAGCCGCAAGGTAATCCGTCCGGGCGCAGCCGGCGTAAAGAGCAAATCATCGCTGAACGTTCCCGGCGCTTCGTCGAACCTAAGGCCGTCGGCGCTCGGCTTGCCAAATTTATCGTTGGTGATTTTGCCGCTGCCGTTCTCGAACGAAAAGATCGCTTGCAGTTTTCTCGTATCCGAGCTGCTAAATTCCCGGTCGTCGTACTGCAATTGCAGCCTGAAGGTTTTTCCCGGCTTGAATCTCAAAGAGTCCTGAAAGGTGTTTGGAGGCAAATCGGGATCTGCCCTAAAACGAAAAACGGAAATCAGCGGTTGGTTGTTGTTAGCGGAAAACGGATCTTTGTGTTTTTCGCAAGCAACGATCAACACGCCGATCAAGGCGGCGGCAACACTAGTCAAAAACCAAACGAGGCGTTTCATTTTTTGTTTTCCTATTAGATGGAAACCGTTAAAAAATGCTGTAAATCAACGCATAAAACTCCAGGCCGTCTTCCAGCGTGGCGATTTCTTCGTTGAACGGATTGACGTCCGGCTGATTGAGATAGCGGCCGACGACCGGCACGCCGGCGGCGGCGCTCTTTAATTCCTCAACGATGATCTGCCTGGCTTTGGCATCGACCGGCGAATAAGCGATGCCCGGCAAGGATTTTAAATCATACGCCCGGCCGCTGCACGTGTAGGTGGTGCCTTGGATGCGCAGCTCGCGAAAATCGATTTGCACGCGATTGCTTTGCAGATTGCACGTGCCCAACAAAGTTGCACGCCGGGGAATCGTGAAGTTGCCCCACACCTCGTCTTTCATCACGCGCGCTTCCACCAAGCTGCCGTTGGTCACCGGCGTCTTCTCCGGCAGGATCACTTTGAGGCGAACCGATTGCAAGCCCGCGTAACCGCCGAACGAGCCGGCTGCCTGCTGTTGATTGAGCGAGCTGACCACGATCATGTCGCCGCCGCCATTGCTGCTGCTGGGGAAATACGGCGCCGGGCTCGAGCTCGGCGGCGGGGCCACGTACTCACGCGCCGGCGCTGCAACGCTTCTCTCCGGTTGCGAAACCGCTCTCTGCCCGGCCCGGTCAGGCGAGGGCGAGGAAGCAACCGTGCCGCCCGGTAAAGCCGGGCGGCTGAACGGAATGGTGTCCACTTTGACGATCTGGTAATCCAAGCTGCGCGGCGGCGTTTTTTGCATGACGAACGGCCCCGGCTTTTTGCCGCCCGGCGCCGCCCCCTGCCGCGTGAACAAAATAAAAAATATGAAAATTACGAAAGCTGCTAAAATTCCCAACATCAGCATTTGTGGTTTCGAGCGTTTGCGGCCATTGATAACTTCGTAGATAAAATCAATGATGTTCATAATGGAACTTTCTCCTGGTTTTGGCAATTTTAAATTTTCAATTGAACATTTAAAATTGGCGTCACTGCACGTACGACCCCGGCACATTCAGCGTCAAAACGCGCCGGCCGCTCTCCTCATCGCATTTGATCTCGATCGTGCTTTTGTCAGAGAAACCCTGCTTGTCGAAAACGAAGAGCATCCGGCCCGACGTATTCGGCTTGACGGACGAGCTGTAAAAGTCACCCACCGGCTCGATCACCGTTTCTTTGACTTTTTTCTTGAACACCAACAACGAGCGATTCTGGTCGATGAGCTTGAAGTGCACAAAGCCGATGTCATAGGGAATCTTCGAGTTGTTGACGATCGTGCAGATCATGTAAAGCTTGTTTTCGATTTGCACCATGTGATCGAGCGCCAAAATCACGTTTGAGTTTTTGACACTGTACGTGTAGCGTCGCGGCGTTTTTAAAAAGGATGACAAAATCGTCCGCGCTTTGGGGCTGATCGATTCGAATTCTTTGCCTTTAAGCGCGGCGCCGTTTTTCGAGTTTAAATCAACGTGATTGCGCGCGCCATCCGTGGCGTTTTTATCGGGCGCCGGTGTCGGCGTGACCGGCAAGCTCTGGGCCGGCGCCGTGGGCAGCAGCCGGATTTCCAAATCCGGAGTTGCCGAAACTTGCAGCACCAGGTTGTACGTGTTCATTCCGGCCTTGATGAACATGTTGGTCGAGCCGCTGCTGACCGCCGGCTTGACGAGAACGTAGTTGCCGGAGCTTTGCACGGCGAATTGCTGGGAGTTGCCGACCGTAACCAATTCCGGCGGCGTGGGGCAGACGATCACTGTCGCAAAACCCGGCTTGACGCGGACGACTTTTTGTTGGCGCGCCTCTGTACCTGCAGCAACCAACAAAACAACGGCGGCGAAAAAGAGTGAAAGTTTTTTCATGCGTTTTTATAGTTAATGATGCGCAGTCCAAAAGGATTATCTTGTGTTCTTGGTACGACGATGATTTCCAGGACGAACTTTATCGCCACCGGAGACGCGCCGGGGACGAGCTGGCGGCCGGTGACGCTGACCTGAAAAGGATCTCCTGCTTGCACTTGAATTTCGGAAACGTCGAACTGAATATTGCCCACGGTGCTTTGCACGATTTGGGGAATGTTTGAATTTTTGATGCCGTCGTACATAAAATATTCAAGCTCGGTGGTGCACATCTTCATCGCCACTTTGAAACGCTCGTTGAAATTCTCGCGATTGTATTCCAAAAAACTTTTGGCGAACTCGTGAGTGAATTTCCGCACCTCGTGTGCGGAGCGCGTTTCCTGCGCCGGCTCGGTGGCGTAAGCATAGCCGTCTTTAACAATGTAGGTTTCCACCGGACGCGTGAAGCCGCGAAAGCTCAAATAAGCCAAAACAATATTGACGGCGACCAGA
>JBOHQZ010000750.1:0-3853 GCA_050732275.1 bacterium | reverse complement strand
TTCAACGACGAATTGATTTGATAAGGAGGCCTTGCATGATCCGAACCCGTTTCACGCGGACCGTATCGACAGCGGCTGTGATGGTGTTCGTCGCTGTCGCCGTTTATGCCCGGCAGCAAACCCTCACTCCCGAAATGGTCGTCTCTCTCAAAACGGTTTCCTCCGTCACCATCGACCCTGCCGGCAAAAACATCGCATACATTCTCACCACCCCTCGTGGCGCCGATGAAGAGGCGGGCGCCCGCTTCAGTGAGTTGTTCGTCATTCCTGCCGCCGGTGGTTCGCCGCGGCAATTCACTTACAAGCCTAATGCCGCCGGTTCGCCGCAGTGGTCGCCGGACGGCAAATGGATTTATTTCACCTCGCTCCGCAAAGGGTTTGACGAGCAAACCGAAGTCTACCGCATTCCCGTCGATGGCGGCGAGGCCGAATTGGTGACCAGGAGCAGCAACGGCGTGCGTCAATTCAAGCTGGCGCCGGACGGCAAATGGATCGCCTACACGATGACCGATGCGCAGACACTGGAAGAAAAGAGTGCGGCTAAGAAAGGCGACGATGTGCAAACCGTCGATAAAAATTTCAAACAGCATCGTTTGTACGTGCAAGGGGTTGGAAGCGATGAGAGCAAATCGGTTTCCGGCGAGATGTCGGTGTGGGAGTTTGAATGGTCGCCGGATGGCAACCAGCTTGTCTTTCAAGCCAGCGCCACGCCGCGAACCGACGATTCGTATATGTTCAAAAAACTTTATATGGGCTGGAGCAATGCGCACATGCCGCCCAAAGTTTTGACCGAAACCAAAGGCAAGCTCGGCAACATGGCGTGGTCGCCGGACGGCAAACAGATCGCATTTCTCGGCGGCGTTGATGAGAGCGATCCAACGAGCGGCAGCATCTTCGTCATTCCCGCGACCGGCGGTGCAGCGAAAAATCTCTCGCAGAATTACGAAGGCACCGTGACGTGGGTGGGCTGGTTGGACACGGCGACGTTGATCTTGTCAGCCACCGAACGCAGCCACACGGCGTTGAATACGATGTCCGTCAAGGACGGCGCGCTCAAACGAATTATCGATTCCGGTTATGGCATGTCCAGTATATCGACAACCGCGAACGGCAAGACAGTGGCGTTGGCGGCCAATACGTACAAGCATCATAATGAGGTTTATGTCTA
Organism: bacterium; assembly: GCA_050732275.1. Lineage (GTDB taxonomy): Bacteria > Zhuqueibacterota > Zhuqueibacteria > Zhuqueibacterales > Zhuqueibacteraceae > Zhuqueibacter. Next base: position 2,685 of record JBOHQZ010000750.1, on the reverse strand, counting down.
TCCGCTGCTCACAAAGAAAATGACTCGCCTCACCAACAGCAATCCGGAATTGGCTAATCTGCGTTTTTCCGGCACCAAAGAAATTTCGTGGAAAGCCAAAGACGGTCTCGAAATCACCGGTCTGCTGATGTTGCCGTTGGATTATCAACCCGGCACAAAATATCCGTGCATCGTGCAAGTTCACGGCGGGCCGGAGAGCGCATACGTTGAGGGCTGGACGACCAGCTACGTGACGTGGAGTGAATTGCTGGCAGCGCGCGGCTACGTGGTGTTCAGCCCGAATTATCGCGGCAGCACCGGACGCGGCGTGGCGTATAGCAAAGCCGATCATCAGGATCTCGCCGGCAAAGAGTTTGATGATGTGCTCGACGGCATCGATTTTCTCGCACAGTTAGGCCATGTCGATCCGGAACGCGCCGGCATCGGCGGCTTTTCTTACGGCGGCTATTTCTCGGCGTGGGCGGCGACGCGCCACACCGAGCGCTTCAAAGCCGCGTCGATGGGAGCCGGCATTGCGAATTGGATTTCATTCACCGGCACCTCGGACATTCCTTACGAGAACTCGATGGTGCATTGGAATCTCGAGATTTTCAAGAATATGGAAAAGGCGTGGAGCCGCTCGCCGTTGGCGCACGTGGAAAAATCGCAAACCGCACTGCTCATTTCGCACGGCGACAAAGACGACCGCGTGCCGATCGGCCAGGGCTGGGAAATTTACACGGCGATGAAATTGCTCGGCAAAACCGTCGAATTTGACATTTACCCGCGCGAAGCACACGGCTGGGCGGAGCGCAATCATCAGCTCTACTCGATCAAGCGCAATCTAGAGTGGTTCGAGAAATACGTCAAAGGCGGGGCAACGAGCAAGGCGAGCAGTCTGCCATGAAAGTTTTTGTCTTTGAAATAAAAAAAGCCGAAGGGTTCTGCATCTCTTCGGCTTTTTATTTATAAGCGATTCGCAGTTTTATGTTTTTGTCAAACAAATTCTGCCACTTCGACCGGACGCTCCGTTGCAAAACTCCGGCGATGGAGATTAATGCGCTCGATTTCGTGCAAGGTGTCAGCCGTAAAATAGTTTTCTCCACAATGAGGGCAATGAATCACGGGGATATTCTCAATGACCAGCAAATCCCTTCCTTTTCCATGCGTTTCCGCAACACGGCGAAGGCGCGCGCCCTCTCGTCCGCAAATGTCACAGATCAATTGTGTTTTTCTTTGCCTTTTCATGGCATGTAAACCGCCAAATAAAAACCCCAATAATCAGATGATTATCAGGGTTGATTAACGCGTAGGACGAAAAACGTAACCTTGCGCATCACGTTTTACGTTTTATACCTCACGTCCCCATTTCCCACGACGACAAATACTTCTTCTGCTCCGCGGTCAACTCATCAATGGTGATGCCCATGGATTTCAGCTTCAACGTGGCGATCCAATTTTCGATGTCAGTCGGAACATTGTACACTTTGGCTGACAATTTTTTGGCATTCTTGATCACATACTCGGTGGCCAGCGCCTGCGTGGCAAAACTCATATCCATCACCGAAGCGGGATGGCCTTCGGCGGCGGCGAGGTTGATCAGTCGGCCTTCGCCGAGCACGTACAGGCGGCGACCGTCGGGTTGCACAAATTCATCCACAAACGCGCGGATTTCTTTGTTCACGGTTTTGGACATCGCGGCCAATTCATCAAGGTTGATTTCGACGTTGAAGTGGCCGGAGTTGGCGATGATGGCGCCGTCTTTCATTTTCTCGAAATGCTCTTTCCGCAACACGTGAGTGTCGCCGGTCAGCGTCACGAAAATATCGCCGATCTTCGCGGCTTCGGCCATCGGCATGACGCGATAGCCGTCCAGCGCCGCTTCAATCGCGCGAATGGGATCGACTTCGGTGACGATCACTTGCGAGGCCATGCCACGGGCGCGCATCGCCACGCCTTTGCCGCACCAGCCGTAGCCGGCGGCGACGAAATTTTTGCCGGCCAGCAAGATTCCCGTCGCGCGCAAAATGCCGTCAATCGTGGATTGGCCCGTGCCGTAGCGATTGTCAAACAAGTGCTTTGTTGTTGCATCGTTGACGGAGATCACCGGAAATTTCAAGGCGCCGTCTTTCTCCATCGCCCGCAGGCGAATCACGCCGGTCGTGGTCTCTTCCATGCTTCCCAGGATGGTGGGAATGAGATCGTGATATTCTTTGTGAATGATGGAAACCAGATCGGCGCCGTCATCCATCGTCACCTGCGGCTTGTGGGCGATCGCAGCGTGAAGATGTTTATAATACGTCTCGTGGTCTTCGCCTTTGATCGCAAAAACCGGAATGCCGTATTCTTTCACCAGCGCCGCGGTCACGTCGTCTTGCGTGGAAAGCGGGTTGGAAGCGCACACAACAACATCCGCGCCGCCGGCTTTCAGCGTGCGCAGAAGATTGGCGGTTTCGGTTGTTACGTGCAAGCACGCCGACAGCCGATAGCCGGCGAGCGGTTTCTCTTTCTCAAAACGTTCGCGCACCAAGCGCAGAACCGGCATTTCATTCTCGGCCCAGCGAATGCGCTTGAGGCCTTGCGGCGCCAGATTGATATCTTTGATGTGATGATTCAAGATGGGTTCTCCTTAAAGTTACAAACCAAACGTAGTCCCCGCCCCTCGTGGGCGGCTATCGCAGAAGAGTGGTTTCGAATATTAAAAGT
>JBOHQZ010000749.1:0-3854 GCA_050732275.1 bacterium | reverse complement strand
GGCACGGCGATTCTGCGAATCGACCCGGCTGTAATCACGGCGGTCGAGACGCCGCGCAACGATCCACCCGCGCAATTCACGCTGGAACAAAACTATCCCAATCCATTTTCCCCGCTTAGGCGGGGATCCCCTACAGGCGTAGCATTTAGCAAGATTTCCACGACGATTCGCTACGTCTTGCCACAAACCGCGGTGGTGAAATTAGCCGTCTTTGATGTGTTTGGCCGGGAAATCGCAACGTTAGTAAACCATACGCAAGCGCCGGGTGAATATAATCTGCGATGGACGCCGTCAAATCTGCCGAGCGGGGTGTATTGGTACCGCTTGCAAGCAGGCGCATTTAGCGCAACGAAAAAAATGGTGCTGAGGCATTAGAGCAAATAGTTTTGCGGCAAAAGCTGGGTTTATCGTTTTGCCCTCAACAGAATAGCGAGAGCAAGTCAACCCCTGGATTGAGTGACGATTCCAGGGGTTTTTTGTTTATGAAAACATCTTGACTTTCTTGAAATATTTGTTACATATAGCTATTGGCTGATGTAGCGTTTTTGGTCATGTGGCAGGTTTAAATCCGTTGTAGCAAGCAGTTCAAACCTAACTCAACCGCAAGGAGGTCAGGAGAACGTATGCGTAACCCGTTCAAACTTCGTTGCCATGCCGGCTTGGTGCTGCTGGTGTTGGTGCTCGTGGCGGGCTCGCTTCATGCGCAAGAGAGCAAAAAGAATTACGTCATCACCGGCACGGTTACGGACGCCAGAACCGGCGAGCCGCTGATCGGCGCCAATGTGCTCATCGACGGCACGACGATTGGCGCCGCCACCAACGCCGATGGCAAATTTTCTATCCTCGCGCGCGTGGAGCCGGGCATTTATAAAATCACTTGCCGTTTTATCGGTTATAAAAAACAAACCCAGGATTTGCGGTTAGCCGATGCCGAAACGATCGATATAGGGCGGCTTGACCTCGCCCAAGACTTGTTGCAAATCGATGAAATCGTCGTCACCGGCACGGCCATCGCCACGGAAAAAGAGCGCTTGGGAAATACGATTGCGACCGTGCGCGGCAACGCCATCGCCGAAGCCAACGCGCCAACTCTCGACGCGGCGCTCACCGGCAAAGTTGCCGGTGCGCTGGTTCAACAAAACTCCGGCACACCCGGTGGCGGCACGACGGTGCGCCTGCGCGGCACCTCGACCATTTCTTCCAGCGCCGAGCCGCTTTACATCGTTGACGGCGTCATTATCGACAACAGCTCGAACGAGCTGGTGAATTTGGGCGGCTACGTCGGCAACCGCATTGCCGATATCGAGTCAAATGACATCGATCGCATCGAAGTCGTCAAAGGCGCCGCGGCCGCGGCGTTGTATGGCTCGCGCGCCAACAACGGCGTGATTCAGATTTTTACCAAACGCGGCACCGCCGGTGATACGCGCATCACCTACCGCTCGCGCGTCGGCACCAGCAAAATTCGCAAAACCTACGAAGTCAACTTGTTTCCTTTTGACCTACCGCCGTCCGTTGCCAGCCGCAGAGCGGTCACGCGCCGCGACTATCAGGAAGATATTTTTAGAACCGGCTACGATATCGAAAATTATTTGTCGATCTCCGGCGGTTCCGACCGCACGCGATACTATTTATCCGGCTCGCATGAAAATGAAGAAGGCATCATGGAGGCGACCGATTACCGGAAGATCAATTTTAGAGTCAATCTCGATCAAACCGTCAGCAAGTGGCTGCAGCTTTCGGCCAGCGCCAATTACATCAACTCGCATTCCAATCGCGTTCCCAATGGCGGCATCGTCGGCGGCGAAGGCGTGATCACCAATTTTGCGTTTCAACCGAATTGGTTCGATTTGCGCGCCAACGCCGAAGGTAGATTTCCGACCTCGACCCTGCCCAACCCCGGTTTTGCCAATGAATTGGAAGTACTCGCCAGGTGGGAAAACCCGCTCCAGGTCAATCGTTTCATCGGCGGCTTGCACGCGACCGCAACGCCGCTGAAAAATGTCTCGCTTGACTACACGCTGGGTTACGACCAGTATACCGAAAAAGCCGAACGCCGCATTCCGCGCGGCTCTTCGGCCGGTTACACGACGGGTTTTTCACAGTCGGCCATTCAAGACGTGCTGCTCGTCAATAACGATATTACTGCCGCGCACGTTACCTCGAAACTCGGCCTTGAGTTCACCACCACGGTTGGCATGAACCACCAGTATTACGAAGGCAGTAATGTGACGGCCTCCGTGCGCGATCTTATTCCGGTGGCCGAGCTGCTCAGCGCCGGCGCGGTGGCGACTGCACTCGAAGTCAACGAAAAACGCGTCATTTATGGCTACTTTGGCCAGGAAACCATCGGCTATCGCAGCAAGCTGTTTCTCACCGGCGCGCTGCGCATCGATGGCGCTTCGACCTTCAGCAAAAATGAGCGCTGGCAAACTTTTCCCAAGGCCAGCCTCTCGTATTTGCTTTCGGCAGAGCCATGGTGGCAAAACAGCCTCGGCGGCGTTTTCAGTCGCTTCAAATTGCGCACGGCGTGGGGAACTTCCGGCGGCCAGCCTGCCGGCAGTTACGACGTGTTCTCGGTTTACACCCAGCAGAGCAACAGCAACCGTCCCGGCCTGGTCAACTCGACGCTGCTCGGCAATGAAAATCTCAAACCAGAGCGCATGCGCGAGTTTGAGATCGGTACGGATTTCGGCATGTTCGGCGACCGCTTGAGCTTCGAGTTCAGCTATTACGATAAGCGCGTCGAAGATCTGTTGTTGCAGCGCACGCTGCCGCCCTCGACGGGCTTCGCCGGCATTCGCGATAACGTCGGCGTCTTGTCCAACAAGGGTTATGAAATTTTAGGGAAAGCGCTGATTTTCAACAGCGAGAAATTTCAGTGGCTCACGACCCTTACCGTCTCGCATAACAAAAACAAGGTGGTAAAATTGAACGGACCGGCGTTCGCGGTGCCGAACAGTTTTAATATCGCGCGTGTCGCAGAGGGCGAGCCGCTCGGCTTCTTCTTCGGACCAACCTATTTACGCGACTCTACGGGAGCAATGGTATTAAACAACGGCATACCGGTGAGAAACCCGGCGAACACCAAAATTGGCGATCCGAATCCGGAATTAACCGCGTCGTTGAGCAATGATTTTCGCTTGGGCCGTAATCTGAGCTTGCACACGCAGGTGGATGGCGTGTTTGGCAACGACGTTTTTAATTTCACCCGCCGTATCCTGGAAACGCCGGCGTTCGGCAACGGCAAGGAATACGAACGCGAATTGAGCGGCGAATTGCCGGCCGGTTACTTTTTAATCAGGCGCTCGGTTTTTGAAGAATACATTGAGGACGGCAGTTTCATCAAATTGCGGGAAGTCACGCTCAACTATCTGCTCGACACCGGTTTCGTGAGCAATCTGGGATTGAAGAGCCTGCAGTTGTCGCTTTCCGGCAGAAATCTCTTTTCCATCGACGACTACAGCGGCTACGATCCGGAAGTGAACGTCTCCGCGCAAAGCACGCTGGTTCGCGGCTTCGATTGGTCGACGATCCCGCTGCCACGCACCTTCAGTTTCGGCATCACGGCGAATTATTAAGCGCCGCTCAGCAGGCATTCACCATCGAATTGAGGAATGAAAAATATGAAATGCAAAACTTTTTTCATCATCGTGTTTACTGTCCTGATCGCCGGCATTGTGGGTTGTGATCTGGATCAGCTCAATCCCAACGCTCCGACCGATGAAGAAGTGCTAACCTCTGCGGACGGCATTAAAGCGCTGGCCATCGGCATGCAGGCGCAATATGGCGAAGTCGTCAACGAAGTCGTTGAAGCCTCAAATTTGATTAGCCGGCAATATGCCACCATGCCG
>JBOHQZ010000748.1:0-3858 GCA_050732275.1 bacterium | reverse complement strand
GCAAATGTATGAAGAGGCGCAGAATCAACTGTTCCGCCAGATCGAGGCCGAAACCCGCAAGCAGGCCTCGCTCAATCGCCGCAGCGAGTTCGAGGAAAAAGTCAACAAGGGCAAAACCTATTTTCAGCAGGGCGATTATTTCAACGCGTTTTTGAATTTCAACCAGGCGCGCGATCTGGCGGCCGGCGCGTACGATACTTTCGAGCAGCCGGAGAAGGCCGACATCGAGGTGTGGGTGGAACGCGCCAAAAACAAAATGGACGAAGAGACGGAGGCCGAGAGGCAACGGTTGGCGCAAGCCGCACAAAAAACCGCTGCGGAGGAGCAGGCGCGCGCTTTTGTCGAAGAACAAACCAAAAAAGGCATGCAAAATCTGCAGGCCGGCAAATACAATGAAGCTATTGCCGAGTGGCAGCGTGGCTTGGAGAGCGATCCGGATAACGCGCAGCTCAAAAATCTGATCGCCAAGACCGAGGAACAAAAACGCGGCCGCGCCAACGAGCAGTTGCGCGAAGCACGCGCCCTGGAGAGCAAGGGTGATGCGGTCGGCGCCATCAGAAAGTACACGCAGTTGTTGAACGAGCCTTCGATTTCGGCGGCAGATTTGAAAGCCTATCAAGACCGCATTGCGGGCTTGCAGAAACAATTGGACAACGAGCAGCTTTTCCGCCAGGGCTACGGCGAATACTTGAACAAAAATTATTGCTCCGCCAAGCAGTTTTTCAGCCAGGCGCTGGAAAAGGCGGACCGCGAGAATCCGACGCTGCGGCAATATCATTACGACGCCGATTCGCGCTGCAGCGCCCGCCTCGGGCCGTTGCCGGAGAGCATTCGCCAGCGCTTTCTCGACGCCAGCAGCTTGATGCAAAGCGAGCAATACGATGCGGCCCTGAAAATCCTGCTGGAGATTCAAAAGCAGGACCGCTACAACAAGCGCATTCTCGACGCTATCGATCTGGCGCGCGAGCGCACCAGCAGGAAGAATTAGCTTGACGAGGTTAAATTGCGGTTGTCATTTCGAGCGAAGCGAGAAATCTGCCAAAACTCGGTGCTCCATAAAGCTTCCCTACGGGCGTAGCCTCCCTGCGGCCGGAATGACAACCCCGATATATGCTCGTTTAGGTAGCACAGACCTCAGTGAAGGGGGGTAGCGCAGACATCTTGTCTGCAGTCTGGAAGACTGCGCTACGATTTTCCCCCTGTGACTGAGGCATTACCAGAATTTATAAGAAGTTCTTGCAATTTACGGAAAAAATGCCGATTTTTTAAGTTACGACATTTGTATAAAACAGTAAAATTGGTTGCCCGTCAGGAGAAGCCGGTTGTTTAAGAACGTCGTCAAAGAGCAGCTCAAAGTTCCTGCTCACATCGATTATCTCGCCGACTTGCGTGATTTCGTCACGCGGATTGGGAATAAGTACGGCTTCTCCGACCGGGTCGTCAATGCCTTCAAGCTCGCCATCGACGAAGCCGGCACCAACATCATGCGCCATGCCTACCGCGACACCGGCGGCGAAGGCTTCATCACCATCCGCGCCATCGTCAAAAACAACAGCCTCACCATTTGCCTGATCGACCAAGGCAAGTATTTCGATCCCAAGCACGTCAAAGATCCGGATTTGCAGCGCTACGTCGATATCGGCAAGAAGGGCGGCCTCGGCATTTTCATCATGCGCCGCTTGATGGACGAGATCGACTATCGCAAGACCGAAGAAGGCAACGAGCTGCGCCTGACCAAGAATCGCGATGCCCCGCTGGGTGGATTTCGTTTTAGGATGCCGCTTCCCCAGATGGCCAAAGCCTTCAAGTCGATTCCTTTTTCGCTCAAGGCCAAATATTGGATGCGCACCACGCTGATGCTGTTTGGCATGATCGGCGCGGTCTACGGCTATTACTTCTGGCAGGCCGAACAGCAGGAAACGGCGCAATTTTATTCCGAGTTCGAGCGCATCAGCGATATCGTCAACAGCAGTCTGCGCAGCGATCCGGATATTCTCAATTCGAGCGGCGCGCCTGCCAGCAAGGCGATTAAAGAAATCTTTAGAAACGAGGATGTGCAGCGCCTCGTTTATGAGATCGTCATGGTCGATTCTACCGGCTATGTGATCGGGCATACGGATTCGACGCAGCGGCTCATGGAGTGGGTTGCCCCGGCCGATCGCCAGGAAATCAAGGCGGGCGTTTTTGCCTATACTTTGCCGAGGCCCGATGGCGCTGGCCGCCGGGAAGTTTACGACCGCGTCATTACCCTGCGCAGCGGCGAATTGCACGTTAGCACTTCCAAGGCGATTATCGCCCAGCGGATTCTGGCGCGGCGCTGGGCGTATGGGCGCGTGGCCGGTTTTACTTTGGTGGCGAGCGCGGTTGGCACGTTTTTTTTGATTTACATTTTGATGAACCCCTTCCGCAAATTGGCGGACTGGGTGCGCCGGGCCGACCACGGCGAAATTCAGGATGAGATGGATATCGACACCTCGACGGAGATCGGCGAGATCGCCCAGGCGTTTTCCGAGATCACCACCAAATTCCGCGCCTCCCAGAAAAACCTCGCCGAGCAGGAGCGCCTGCAAAAAGAAATGCAGGTGGCGCAAGAGATTCAGCAGACCCTGCTGCCCAGTGAATTTCCGGACCTGGAAGGCTACGAGCTGGCGAGCTATTACGAAGCGGCGCGCGAAGTCGGCGGCGATTATTATGATTTTGTCGAGGTGGACAAAGACACGCTCGGTATCGTGGTGGCGGACGTTTCCGGCAAAGGCGTGCCCGGCAGTTTGGTGATGACGATGATCCGCACCGCGCTGCGCACCGAAGCGCGCGGCCTGAAAGACGCCGCTGAGGTGCTCTCGCGCGTCAACGATTTTGTGATCGGCGACATGAAAAAAGGCATGTTCGTCACCGTTTTTTACGTCATTATCGACAGCAAGCGCCGCCGCCTCAACTACGCAAGCGCGGGACACAATCCGATGATTTTGTATCGCGCCTCGACGCAGAAAACGTACTACCTCAATCCGCGCGGCTTTCCCATCGGCATTCAATTGCACGAAAAAGATCTCTTTAAAAAATCCATCGATAGCGACACCATCCAGTTGGCGGAAGAAGACATTTTGCTGATGTACACCGATGGCATCACCGAAGCCATGAACGCCAAAAGAGATCTCTTTGGCGAAGAACGTTTGCTAAAAATCTTCCGCGAGCACGGCCAACTGCGGGTAAATCCTTTTGTTGAGCAGATAAAAGAAGACATTTTATCGTTCACCGAGGGCACGCCGCAATCGGACGACATCACCCTCGTGGCGATCCGCGAGAAAACCTCGCCTGAAAAAGAGGAACTGCGCCGCGCCAAAGAAGCGCACAAGCAAATTCTCGCCGGCACCAGCATACGCGAAGCCTGCGAGAGCGTCGGTATTACGACCTACGCCTATTACAATAAATACAAAAAAGAATTCGAAGAAAAAGGCGCCGAGAATTTCGAGATCGACGCCGATGTCTCGGTCGAAGCCAAGCATATCGCGATCGAAGACAAAGTCAAAATTTACGATATTATTAAAAATCATCCGGAGTACGGCGCCAAGCGCATCAGCGAAGAGCTTAACACTGAAAAATACGGCTTCGCCCTCATTGCCGAGAGCAAGATTTACGACGAGCTGGTGCGCAGCCGTTTGAACACGCGCCAATTGCGCGAAGCCTTTGTGGCGCGCGGCGGCCGCACGCGCCGGCCGATGAAGCAGCCCGGTACGCCGATGCTGACGCTCGACGGCAAGATCATTCTCGATCGCGAACGCGTGGCGGCGGTGCAGGAACAACGCAAAGAGAAAGCCGCCGAATCGCAACGCCGCGCCGGTGGAGAAGGCCGGGAAGGCG
>JBOHQZ010000747.1:0-3865 GCA_050732275.1 bacterium | reverse complement strand
CTCGCCACGAAGTTCAGCGTGTGCAGCCCTTCCGCAAGGCGTATGAGCGATATCTTCATGTCAGAGCTGCCAATAAAGACCAGTCAAGAATTTATAAAAGAAAGCGTTCTAAGTCAAGATAAAAAATCATCTGGTGCGAAGTCGGACTTGTGCCCAAGGATTATACTAATTTGCAAGCTCGTGCTGCACAAGTCCGACTTCACTAATTTTCTTGACGATAACGATCCACCCAAAAACCGGTTTCCAGCAGTCCGGCCAATTGCGAGGCCAGTTGTTCAGCATCCTGCTGGGTGCCGTAACGGCCAACGCGGACGCGATACCACGTTCCGCCCTTGCTAGGGATATCGACTTGCTGGACGTAGGCGTTAAAACCTTTCGCCAAATATCGCTCGGCATCTTCTTGCGCCCGCCGTTGCGTTCGCCAAGACGAGACTTGGACGGTGTATTTGCCATTTTCAACGACAACCTGAGGCCTGGGCGACTCTTGCGGCGGCAGGTCGGCTGGTTGCTCGGTTATCGGTGTGTTAAACGTCGTGTCAGGTGGCGGCATCGATACCGCTATCGGTTCGTCTGCCTGTTTTCTGTTCAACAGAATCCAACCCAACAAACCTGCGAGCAACAAGACCAACAACCCGCCGATCCATGCGATGCGCCGATTTTCAGGTTCCATGATAGTCCTCCTTACCAATATGACGACGAAACTATTGCGCTTCGATCAGCTCTTGGCGCGAGAAATAAAATGCAACTTCGAGGCGGCCATTTTCCGGCGAGTCCGAGCCATGCACGATGTTATTTTGCTTGCTGGTGGCAAAATCCCGCCGGATCGTTCCCGCTGCGGCTTCGGCCGGATCGGTGGCGCCGATCAGCTTGCGAAAGTCCGCCACCGCGTTTTCCTTTTCCAGCGCGAGCACGACCACCGGGCCGCTCGACATAAAGCTCACCAACTCTTTATAAAAGCCGCGCTCTTTATGCACTTCATAAAATTTCCCGGCGACTTCCGGGCTTAATTTTACTAGTTTCATGCCGATAGTGCGAAATCCCGCGGCGTCGATACGGTCGAGGACTTTTCCCGTTTTCTTCGCAGCGACACAATCGGGTTTGAGAATAGCAAGGGTGCGTTCCAAAGTTGATTCTCCTTAAATTTAAAAATGGTTTGAATGATGCCACAAAACTCCAAAAAATTCTAACCATTCATGTTGCCAATGGATAGATTAAGCCCAACGGATTTTTTATCAGTTGGGCCTAATCTATCCGTTGGGGATTTTCTTTAAATTTACCTGCCAGCGGCAATCATGGCTCGCTTGGTTTTACTCGTCGTCTTCTTCGTTTTGCTTTTCGCTTTCGACGCAGAAGCTTTGCCGGTAAACACTTTTTTCTTGCCCAGCGCCTTTTGCATCATCGCGCCGATCTCCGCCGGACTTTCGCAAACATAAGCGCCGGCTTTGCGCAGAGCTTCCATTTTTTCCGCCGCCGTGCCTTTGCCGCCGGCGATGATCGCGCCGGCATGTCCCATCCGTCTTCCCGGCGGCGCCGTGCGACCGGCGATGAACGCGACAACCGGTTTGTCGAAATATTTTTTGATATAAGCCGCGGCTTCGTCTTCCGCCGTGCCGCCGATTTCGCCGATAAGCACGACGGCATCGGTGCCATCATCTTCAGCGAAGAGCTTCAAAGCATCCGTGTGCGTCGTGCCAATGATCGGATCGCCGCCGATACCGATGCAGGTCGACTGGCCGATGCCGAGATCTGAAAGCTGTTTCACCGCTTCGTATGTCAACGTGCCGCTGCGGGAAATCACGCCGACTCTTCCCGGCTGGTGAATGAAGCCCGGCATGATGCCGATCTTGCACTTGCCCGGCGAGATGATGCCCGGACAATTCGGGCCGATCATACGCGCGCCGGTTTTATTCAAAAAAGCTTTCACCGCCAGCATATCAGTTGTCGGAATGCCTTCGGTAATCGTGACAATCACCGCAACGCCTTCAGCGGCGGATTCCAAAATCGCATCGGCCGCAAACGCCGGCGGAACGAAAATCGCCGCCGCATTGGCGCCGGTTTCTCGCACGGCGTCTGCCACCGTGTTGAAAATCGGCACGGTGTTGTTAAATTTTTGTCCGCCCTTTCCCGGCACTACGCCGGCGACGACGCTGGTCCCATATTCAATCATTTGGCTCGCGTGAAACGATCCTTCGCCGCCGGTGATTCCCTGCACCAGCACGCGCGTTTTTTTATCAACGAGAATACTCAAATGTTCCTCCTCGGGTTACTATTCATTTTGACTCTTTCTTTCGTACATTCGTTCGACGGCCATATGCGGCGCGCGGCTCGGCGACTTTTAGCAGACGTTCGTTAACTTCAGAAACAAGTGGGTACGAGACATTTCGCTTCGCGCGCCGTTTTGCCATCAACTCTTCTTGGAGAAGATCATCCAAATACCACCACCAATGAGAATGGTCGTATCGCCCTTCTCGGTAATTTTGCAGCGTCCCCTTTTCCGCTCCGAGCAACAAGAGCGCAGACGTTCTTATTCTTTTGTCCACATTGGCAAGTTTCTCACGCTGAAATTCCTCGAGCGCTGTCGGTTCCTTTTCCAAAATGTGTTGCAACTCGCTGCGGTGCCAGAAGAGCGCATGCACTTCACCGCTTTCATCAAGAATGGCCCGTTCAAGAGTTTTAGGAATTGCCACCGGCAAAAAATCAATGATCCAATCTAACAACTCAGTTGCTTTTCGCCGAGCTGCGGTCTTGTTCCTGCCATTAGTCATGGAGTACTCTTTTTTCATTTTGGTGACCAAATGAGTTCAAATTCATACTGGCGTTTAAAATGATCCAACCCGTTTTTAACAATGAAACAAGTTTTAACACGTGTTGGATACTTTACCTTCCAAGCAACAAAGACACGATGTCGTTTATCCCAAAACCCGATTGTCGTTCCGTCTTTTCTATATCGGCCAATGTAACTGCGTTTGCTAATCGCGGTTTCGGCTTGTTTCAGCGTTACACCGTGATCCAGCAATTTCTCATCAAAACCCTCAGTAAATTTTGAAAGTGCGAAGTCTCTCCGCACCTTTTCGATCAACTCATCAATCTCTGCTTCCGTCCACGGCATTGTCTTCCCCTTCCATTTATATCAAATCGCGTCGTCGGAACTTGGATTTTCGTTAGTCGACAGCTTTGCGATTCGCCACTCTCGGCAAGCCGTCAACTTCTTCCCAAAATGCAAACTTGCCTCCTAATTTGACGTCCGGATTTGAAAAACTCTCTTCGATGAGAATGTCATCCAAATACCACCACCAGTGCGAGCGGTCATAACGGTCTTTGCGAAAACGCCGCAACTCTCCTTTTTCTGACCCGACTATTAACAGTGCGGATTGGCGCATTTTTTTGTCAAGCGCTTCCAAACACTGTTTTTGTGTCGCCGTCAAAGCAAATGATGAATTCTGCAAAATGTTCTCTAATTCACTGCGATGCCATAGCAAGGCGTTAATATCACCGCTATAGTCAAGTATTGCCTCTTCAGGAGAAGGCGGAATTACCGCCGGCAAAAAAGAGATTAACCAATCGAGCAAACGCGTAGCCCGCTGTTTTGATGATAGCTTGGTTGTAGCCAAATTTTGCACCATGAACAATTTCGCCATTTTTCACCTTCACACCCACCCATGGATTGATAGTCGGGCCGACTGTGCTACGAGCTACGTCCGAATCGCCGCCACCACCTTTTCCGCCGCGTCTTTCAAATTGCTCGCGACGATCAACGGCAGGCCGGATTCTTCGAGCAATTGCGCCGCTTCTTTGGCATTGGTGCCTTCGAGGCGAACCACGAGCGGCACGCTGATGTGGACATTCTTCGCCGCTTGGATCACGC
>JBOHQZ010000746.1:0-3868 GCA_050732275.1 bacterium | reverse complement strand
GATCCCGAAGATATTCGCGTTACCGACAAGCTCGTGCTCGAGCTGTTTCCGGAGAATGAATCATTGCGGCGCTGGATTTATTTGGCCGGCGAGCGGGTGAAATTTCAAGGACTGCCGGCGCGCATTTGCTGGCTCGGTTATGGCGAGCGCGCGAAGTTCGGTATTGCCTTGAACGAGTTGGTTGCCAAAGGTAAAATCAAAGCGCCGGTGGTGATTGGCCGCGACCATCTCGATACCGGCTCGGTGGCTTCGCCGAATCGCGAGACCGAGAGCATGCTCGACGGCTCCGACGCGATTGCCGACTGGCCGATTCTCAACGCGCTGCTCAACACCGCCTCCGGGGCTTCGTGGGTTTCCGTGCATCACGGCGGCGGCGTCGGCATCGGCTATTCGATTCACGCCGGCCAGGTCATCGTCGCCGACGGCACCAAGGAAGCCTCGGCCCGTCTGGAGCGCGTGTTGACGAATGACCCCGGCATCGGCGTTGCGCGGCATGCGGACGCGGGGTATGATTTGGCGAAGAAAGTGGCGAAAGAGAAGGGAGTGATGGTTCCGATGATGGGTTCGTAGTGACGCCTTCAGACATTTTAAAGGTAAGTTTGAATTCAATCTTCGGCTCTTTGCTTGCAAACCGATCCGAACGATGCATTTTGAAATAATTGGCAAAATCGAAAACATCGAAACCATTGCTGTTAGCAAGTCCATACATGAGCTTGCACGCTTACGGGAGCAATTTGGTAAAGGCCGTTGGCGAAAGCTAAAGGGAATTGCGACGGTTCGCATGCGAAATGGTGCGATAAGAAAAGTTGAAATACATTGGTACGAAGCACATGGCATCGGCAGAAGGAAACTAAAAATCAAGCGTTATTTAGATTGAATGAACATGAACAAACGGCATGTCCCCCCAAAGCGATTTGCCATCTGCATAACCGATTCCGAGCCGGACTTGGAGCTGCGGAAGGTTTATCAGGTTTTGCCAGATGTGTCGGCTGCCAAGGATGATTACATCCGAGTTATTGATGAATCCGGTGAAGATTACTTGTATCCGTCGGGCTATTTTGTATTTGTCGAAATGCCACGGCCTGCAGAGCGTGCTCTAAAAGCCGCCTTGAAAACAAGCAAACGGGCTGTCCAAGTAGCTGCTCAATGATTGGAATTATTGCATTGGTATAATTTCATAAGTGGCAGCTTATGACTGTTAAAGCGATTACCACAAATACAAATCCGCTCCTCGTCCACAACGCCCGGCTCGCCACACCTGTTGCTTCCGCCGCCGGCGCGCCGAATTGGCAACTCAGTGAGATTTTCCCAGCGGCGCTTTTTTGTGAAAACGGACGCATCGGGCGTGTCGGTAATGAGCAACAGGTCGTCGAAGGATTACCGGCATGCGAGCAGTTGGATGCGGGCAAGCGTTTGCTCACGCCGGGGCTGGTTGATTGCCACACCCACCCGGTGTTCTTCAATCTCCGCAGCCATGAGTTTGTGCAGCGGGTGCAGGGCAAAACTTATAAAGAAATTTCTGCGGCGGGCGGCGGCATTCGTTACAGCGTGCGCGATCTGCGGCAGGCTGATACTGATGAGCTGCTGAAACGAGTATCGCATCGACTTGATACGTTTCTCGAATACGGCACGACAACAATAGAAGCCAAAAGCGGATACGGCCTTTCTCTCGAACATGAGCTGAAGTCGCTCGAGATTTTACAGCAAGCCGCCGCGCAGCATGCGGTGGAAATCGTGCCGACTTTTCTCGGCGCGCACGAAGTGCCGGATGAATTTCGCGAGCGCCGCAACGATTACATCGAGCTTGTTATTAACGAAATGATCCCAACGGTGGCGCAACGGCAGTTGGCGCAATTTGCAGACGTGTTTTGCGAGAGCCACGTTTTCAATGCTACCGAGTCACGACAGATTTTGCACGCAGCGAAGGCGGTCGGCTTGCGGCCTAAAATTCATGCAGATCAACTCACCGCCAGTGGCGGCGCGGAAGTAGCTGTTGAGCTTGGCGCCGTCTCCGCGGATCATCTCGAATTTACGCCGCCCGCGCTTTTTGACCGCTTGCGAAAAAGCGGCGTGGTGCCGGTGCTTTTGCCTGGCGCGGATTTTTTTATCCGCGCGACAAAATATGCCGAGGCGCGCGCGATGATCGCCGCCGGTTTGCCGGTTGCCATCGCCACCGATTTCAACCCCGGCACGTGCATGACCGAGAGCTTGCCGATGATCATGACACTGGCTTGCTTACAATTGCGCATGACGCCGGCGGAAGCTTTGGTGGCGGCAACTTTGCACGCTGCGCACGCTTTGACGAAGGGGAACTGGATCGGCTCGCTTGAAGTTGGCAAACAAGCAGACGCGGTAATTTGGGATGCCGAAAACGTTGAAGAAATTCCATACCATTTCGCCGTGAATCGCGTTCAACAGGTGATTAAGAAAGGCCGCGTAGTTTGGCAACGCGGTCTTGATAAATAAGTTTAAAGTTATTGACCGGTCACGACGGCAAGTTTATGATCCATAAATCGATGCCAAAGTGACTGGCCAGTTGGCTTATTGGAAGTGAATTGAACTATCTTAGGGAGTTTGGTTTTGCGTATGTACAATATGAAAAGAATAGCTGTGCCGTTGTTTGTTTTTTTGCTGTTTGATTTGTTATTCTTCCTCGCTTGCAGCAAGGACACGCCGATTTCCGGCAATACGGATCTGATCAACCGAGATGAGCTCGGCAATGTTTTGCAATCCTCAATAAAAGCGAGAATGGATTCAACAGCCGGCAAGGCGATCAATACTTCCGGAAGCTCGTTCCTGTTTCTCGGCAGCTATAAAGATGTTGAGAGCCGGGTTCTGCTCCGCTTCGATCCTTTGCCGGATTCCGGGACGGTGGTGGCGGCGCGATTGCGTTTGCCCGCCGAGGAGACCACGGGCCAAACCGGCAGTTTTAATGCCACCGTTCATCAAGTCACGACGCCGTGGAAGACGTCTGAAGTCGTTTGGGGCGAAAACGATTTTCCCGTGCAGTTCAACCCGGCAATGGACACAAGGCAAATTGTTGCCACCGTAGCCGATACCACGGATACGATCGCTTTCAATCTCAATCCGCAAGTTGTGGCGAGGTGGTTTTCTTCCTTGAGCGTAAGCAATAGAGACACGAACGGCGTATTGCTCCAGGCCTCGAGCGCGGCTTTTATCAAGGCTTTTCCATCACGATCCAACTCGTTGCGGCAGCCATTTTTGGAAGTGACGACGCGCACGCGGATTGCAAACCGCGATACGACGATAACGGCCCGGCGTTCAGCCACGGCTTCGGTTTTCGTTTTCAAACGGTTGACGCCGTTGCCGGCCCAACGCTTGCACGTGGGCAACGGTGAAAGCTTGCAAAGCATATTGTCGTTCGATCTGAGAACATTTATTCCCGATACCCTTCCGAAGAGTGCGACGATCAGCCGCGCCACCTTATCGCTGCAAGTCGATGCGGCAAACTCCGTTTTTGTCGATAGCGACGATATAATGTCATTGACGCTTTATGTCGATTTGCGCGAGTTCGGCTTGGATACGCTGCAATCGGTTGATTTTTTCCAAGCGCCGCTTGATAGCTTGCTCTTCTTTCAGTCTGCCACAACCGGCGCCAAAAGCACCTCGATCCAGTTCGATGTAACCACCCTGGTGCAGCGCTGGGTGTTGACGCCGCCGGCAGAACGCAATCCGCCGCAAAGTTATGGAAATTTTTATTTGTTACCTGATTTCCCCGCTCTTTTGCTTTCACGTGCCGCGTTTTATTCGCGCGAAAATAGCGAGCCGCTCGCGCCAAAACTAAAAATTGAATATACCACGCCGCCGAAAACGAGATGAGGCCGGTTGCTGGCAGCCGGTCATGTGT
>JBOHQZ010000745.1:0-3869 GCA_050732275.1 bacterium | reverse complement strand
TGTCCGTCAATCCGAAAATCAGGCGATTCTCTTCATTTGCTGTCAGCATCACATTCATCAAGCTGAACATTTTGAATTCGCCGTTTGTCGCCTGGATCGTTCCAACGAACTTGTTTTGTTCATCTTTCATGTTATAAAAATAAAACTCGCTGCCGGCGACGTCGTTGTCGCACGCATATTCGATATCAACGCGATAGGCGCCATCCTCAAAAGCATGGTGATACCACCACAATTCGTTCTTCGGATTCTCCGCTTTGAAAAATCCGGAGACGCTTTGCGATTTCCAATCGTAACGCTGTTCTTCACCGCGAATGCGGGCATCCAGTGCATACAAATTGATTGTCTTTTGTGTATCGCGATAGCCATAACCCGAAGTGACCTTCGCTTTCTTGTCAGCAATCTCAATCGCGACAATCGTGTTGTAAGGATCGAGCGGCTGCGCCGGCAATGAGAACCTGAGTTTGTCGCCCTTTTGCGCGAACTTTACTTTTTGTTTGTTGGCAAGAAAATAGGCGCTCTTAACTTTGCTTTCGATGCCGGTGATTTCAAGCTGGGTGCCGGGCCAGTTGACAATATGAAAATACAATTTTCCAGGCTTGGTCGTGGATTTCCACGTAACGTCGGGATAAAAAAGCGGCGTGTGTGTGGTGGCGTAAATTGCCTCGCCATTCACTTGCATCCATTTGCCGATGGCGCGAAGAATGTTTTGGCTTTGCTCTGGAATGACGCCCTCCGCGGTCGGGCCGACATTCAGCAAATAATTGCCGCCTTTGCTCACGATGTCGGTGAGCTTGTAAATCAAATCGTGCGGATCTTTCCAATTCTGATCGGCTTTTTTGTAGCCCCACGTGTCATTCAACGTCGCCGGAATTTCCCACGCCTTCCAATCATAAACCATCGTCGGAATCGCATTATCACCGGTTTGATAATAATCACCCAAATTGAAGCCAATGCGGTTGTTCACCAAACAATTCGGCTGCAATTCCTTCACTTTTTGTTTGAGTGAAAGCGCCTGTTCTTGCGTGAGTAGTCTGGGCGTGTCAAACCAGATCAGCGCGAGATCACCGTAGTTGCGCAGAATCTCCTCCACCTGCGGCAGCGCCTTGCCCTCGACGTAAGGTTTGGGGTCTCGTTGTTCCGGAAAATCCCACGTATTGCCGGCGGCGTTCGGCTCGTGCCAATCCTGCGCCTGTGAATAATAGAAACCGAACTTGATGCCGCGTTTCGCATTTGCAGCCGCCAGTTCTTTCATCGGATCACGTTTGAACGGCGTGCGGTCGATGATGTTATAATCCGAAACTTTGGAGTGATACATCGCAAAACCGTCGTGATGCTTCGAGGTGATCACCATGTATTTCATGCCGGCATCTTCGGCAAGTTGCGCCCATTCGTCGGCGTTGAATTTCACCGGATTGAATTGCTCTGCGAGTTTCTCATATTCTTTCACCGAAATTTGCTTGCGGTGCATGATCCACTCCCCGATGCCACGCACGTATTCGCCTTTCCATTCGCCTGCGGGCACGGCATAGATGCCCCAATGAATAAACAGGCCGAATTTCATGTCTTGAAAATTCTCCAACGCGGTTTTGCCGTTGGTTTGTTTGGAATCGTTTTGGGGATCGTCGAAGGCATAAGTTGGCAACAACAGGCCGATGAACGCCGCAAACAAGACAAAGTATAGAAACAAATGCTTTTTTTCCATCATGCTCTCCTTTTCTAAAAGTTTTCTCGGCGACACTCAGTGGCTTCGGTGAATTTCGGTGGAAAAGCTTTTTCTCCGATTGGCGCCGAAGACACCGAGTGTCGCCGAGAAGAAAAACCGCGGGGACGTAGCCTTTGCGCGTTCTTTGCGTCTTCGCGGCTTTGCGTGATGCTTTTTCTTTACTTTTGCTTGATAAAATCGCGATGTTTTTCTGCCATCTGTTCTGGTGTGACCGCGTCCGACAGAATCAGCACGCGATAACGAAAAGTGGTCGAGGCTCGCGACTCAAGCGCGAAATTAAGCTCTTCTTTTCCTTCGCTGAATATCTTTTGGCCGAGAGGGTTGGCGGCGAAAAGTCCGTAACCGCGCGCATGCCAATAGCTCGGATAACCGGCGTTTTGGGGGTGATCGAAGATCGCGAGAGTAACCGACTCGCCTTCAACAACCCCAACAAGCATGATCCACGAGGCGCGCTTGCCCCAAGCTTCCGTGCCCTTCATACCTTCACTGCTGGTATACATTCCCGTGACGCCAGTGTTATCCATGACCGGCACCTCGGTCACTTTGCCGCTGGCATCGGTGAGCTTGATTGGCTCGTCACTGGGATGCTCTAACGCACGCGCGACGCGAACCGCCATCATTCCTTCTTTATTATCTTTGAAAAGAACACGTTCGTCGAGCGCCGTCAGAGTCGTAACGCGATCAATAGCGCGCATATTCGGAGCCGCATGAAAGACAAAACGCGTATCTTCACGGAGAATCGGCTTGCCATCCGGCTTGAGCCAATCCATGGTGACTTCGAGCACGCCGGCGTTTGCTCCGCTTTCAACGCGCTTGATCGAGTGATGCCGGATCGTTCCCATTTCGTGGCGGCGCTCTGGCGGGATGGCATTAGAGTTATTCCAAAAATCCAGGCCGTTCACGTCGCCATAATTGAACCAACAGCCGATTTGATGCGGATGATCGACGCGCTCTCCCGGCCGCGACTCCAGCGGAAAGCCGCGTGTGATGATCGTGCCTTTGGCCGTGCGCAGCGGGTGCAGCACCGTTTTCTTGAGCACCGGAATCGTGTCCGTGTACAGATAGCTCGTGAAAGGTTGGCCATCGACGAAAATATCGACAAGTTTCTCCGCATCTTTGCGGATGACTTCCACGCCTTTTTGTGATTTTGGGTTTTGCTTTTGTTGTGCATACCCAAACAAATTCGCTCCGAAAATTGTTGCCCCAATCATGAATGCGATACGAAAATTTTTATTGTTAAACTTGCGCATGAGTTTTCCTCCGTGTAAAACTAAAAAGCTGCACGCAAATGGCCTGTGGCCCTTTCGGGACAAAGCATCGTTTCATGGCGCGAACAAAACATTTATTGTTTAAACTAATCTTTCTTTTATAAATTCTGGCAAGTTGACGGGACGGCCTCGCTTTGCCGATTCATAAATTGCCAAAACGATGGCGAGCGATTCCAGGCCTTCTTCGCCGGATACCGGCGGCGTCTGATTTTGGCTAATGGCATTGAGTATGGCTTCGTACTGTCGTTTGTGTGGTTCAGCCGTAAAGTTCTGCAAAGGTGAAGAAGCGCCACGCGCACTTGGTTCATTCGGGCTTGCATTTTCTGGTTGAGAAAAATTGGCCCCCAAAAGACGAAACGAATTGCCCGCCAAAACCGCCGTGCCTTTCTCGCCATGAATCTCAAGCCGGCGTTCCATGGCCGGCTGCACCGCAGTCGAGGCTTCGATCACGCCCAATGCCCCATTCTGAAAACGCAATGTGGCAGCCGCAGTGTCTTCGCCTTCAATGCCCGTATGCGTAAAAGTTCCGATTTGCCCGAAAACGGTTTCGACTTTTCCGAGCATCCATTGCAGCAAGTCGATGGTGTGAATGGCTTGATTGATCAAGGCGCCGCCACCGTCCAAGGCCAATGTTCCGCGCCATTGTGCACTGTCATAATAAGCCTGCATGCGATGCCATTTGATGTAAGCATCGCCGAGAAAAATTTTTCCCAATTCACTGCCGGCAATGGTTTCTTTCATGCGAATGGCGTCCGGTAGAAAGCGGTTTTGAAAGATCACCGCGAGTTTGACGTCATTCTTTTTGCAGGCTTCAATGAGCAGTTTGCCTCGTTCGAGAGTGACTTCAATCGGCTTTTCGACCACCACATGTTTGCCGG
>JBOHQZ010000744.1:0-3872 GCA_050732275.1 bacterium | reverse complement strand
AAACTCGCGATTTATTTTATCATTTCTCTCCAGCCATTGGCTCGAGCAACAAAAAGATTTCGGCAAAATTGTCATCGGTCTGCCCGCGGTGCGTTTTCACTTGAAAAATAATCACGCCGACTTGCACGTCAATTCCTACACTTAGGCGGTGATCAAAGCCATGCACGATAAGCTGGCGGAAGTCATCACACAGCATTTTTGAGCCTGCCCAGAAGAGCCACCGTTTTTTCCCAGTCGCAACAATCCTCTTTTTATACTCGTTACGGGTTATTTTGTAACGTCATTGCGAGCGTTTCCCAGCGAAGCAATCCTTTGAAAATCAAGAGATTGCTTCGGCAAAAGGCGCCTCGCAATGACTGTAATTTTATCCCTTAACGAGTATACAGACGGTTTATCTTCTTCATTTCAAAAACGACATCTTCTTCGTCTGCTTGAACCCGCCGGTCACCAACTGGTAAATATAAATTCCCGTCGCTACCGTCTCGCCGCGATCGTTTTTGCCATTCCACTCGACGGCATATTGACCGGGGAGCATCTTTTCATTCACCAAAGTCCGCACCAGTTCGCCGAGGGTGTTATAAATGCGCACTTGCACGGCAGCGCCTTCGGTAACATGCGCCGGAACGCCGAAACGAATCGTCGTACTCGGATTGAACGGGTTGGGGTAGTTCTGCGACAATTCAAACGTCATGGGAATCGGTTGCAACTCCAGCGTGTGATCGATGATGTGAGTTGCGTCGATCAAAGTAAAATCGGCGCCAGTTCCGGCTCGGCCCTCGATCTCGAGCCGCATGACATTTTCACCTTCCAGCAGATATGGTTTCAAATCGATAGTGATATTTCCCTCTTCGGGAATGACGTAAGTATTTCGATTCCGCACATTGCTATTGGATGCAGCGGAAAGATTGAAGAGATGGCCATTCAAATCCACTTGAATCTCCGACAGGCCGTGATTCTCCAAAATCAAATAGCGATCGACGCTGCGGAAATTAAAAGAGTAGCGCCGATCGGCGTCTACCGAAAGATTCGACAGCACCGGATCACAAATGTGGCTGTTGCCGCACAGGTCGGTGATTTTAATGTCAAAACCGAGATACGGCTCCAGACCAAGATCGTCAACGCGGAAATTCACCGCCTTGGCGCCGGGCGAGAAAGGATCGACGGTGAGCTTAGCGTTGAATAGAAAGACCGGCTCGATTTTGGCAATGCCGCTTTCGTTGTCAAAGACAGTGCCGGTCACTGATTTGTAGCCGGGCGTAAACGTGCTGGTCGGCGCGATTTTATCGTCAATCGACCTCACGCGAATGGTGTCACGGCTGACGGCATTTTTACCGCAACCATCAGTGACAGTACAAGTCGCGACCAAAATATTACTGCCCGGCGTCAACGAAACAGTCGCCGTCAGCGTATTGCCGGTGACAGTGGCCGTCACGCCATTGATATTACAAACCGTTGTAAAAGGCGGAACGCCGCCGGTGAAGCTTGTCACGCCAGAAACTTTGATAGTCTTATCACAACTCAAAACGTTATCTGCCGGCGCGGTGATATCAACCTTGCTCACGAGCGGCGCAGGACGAATGACGTTGATGGTATTAACACAGGTCGTCGTGTTGTTCCCGGCATCGGTCACTTTGCAGGTGGCGGTGAAAGTATTGTTGCCGGGCACACAACGCAGCTTCAGAATGAATCCCGTAGCCGTATCGCGCGCCGGCACGCCGTTGACGTCACACGTTTTCGTAAAAGGAGCGGTGCCGCCGATAATGGTGAGAGTTCCCTCGATTTCGACGCTATCACCGCAAATAATTGCACCATCGGAAGGCGTGAGAGTCAAGCTGCACATCAATGCGGCGGGCCGTTCAACCCGAATGGTATCGCGGCAGACAACGGCTTTGCCGCAACTGTCGGTGACGGTGCATGTTGCGATCAAAGTATTCCGACCCGGCGCCAACGGAACAGTTGCCGTTATCGTGTCGCCGATGACCGTGGCGGCAACGCCGTTGACGTTGCACGTTTTTGTGAATGGCGGAACCCCGCCGGTGATACTCGTGACAGCAGTAACTTTAACAACATTACTACTGATCAGCGCGCTGTCGGCAGGTGCGATGATTTCAAGATGGCACACCGGCGGTGCCGGACAAATGACGTTGATGGTATCAACACAAGTCGTCGTGCGGTTCCCGGCGTCGGTCACTTTGCAAGTGGCGATGAACCTATTATTGCCCGGAACACATCGCAACTTTAAAACAAATCCCGTAGCTGTGTCGCGCGCCGGCACGCCGTTGACGTCACAAACTTTCATATAAGGCGCGGTGCCGCCGGTAATGGCGATGGTTCCCTTGACTTCGACGCTGTCGCCGCAGATGATGGCGCCATTCGGAGGTGCGAGAGTGAGACTGCACTTCAACGTCTCGAACCTGGATTCAACTCGAATGGTGTCTGCAGAACCACATGAGCTTAACGAATCAGTAAAGATGCACGTCGCGGTAATCGTGTTGAAACCGTTGATGACTGGAACCTTTACACACAATCCCACGAGCGGAATGCCATTCACGGTGCAAACTTTTCTGACATTTCCGACCACGCCGCTGACTTGGGTCACCACGCAAACTTCCACGGAATCGCTGAAGACAACAGAGCTATCCGGAGGGATGGCGATTTCAGTCTTGCAAACCAATGACGGAAATCTATCGACAACCGTCAGATCCAACTGCTTGGTGTCCGACAGGTTCGGGGTACCATTATCCGTCGCCACCAGCGTAATCTGAGGATATACTCCAGCGTCATCTCGGCCCGGCGTTAAGCGCAGCCTACCAGTGCCGTTGCCATTATCAACAAAGTTGCCGAATGCCGGCAGGTTGTTCACGCGCAACACGATGCTATCACCATCCGGATCTTCGGCGGAAAGCGTTAGGTTGAGAGCCTCTCCTTCATTGAGTGTGATGGAATCCGGCGGGCGAATTTGCGGCGCGCGATTGACATTATTCACCGTCAGCGTGAATGAGACCGTGTCGGACAATGCCGGCGTTCCATCATCCGTGGCAATCACTTGAATATTTGCATAAACGCCCGCTGCGAAAAATCCGGGGGTGAAGCGAATTCTGCCGGTGCGGTTGCCGTTATCAGTAAAGTTGCCGAACGAAGGCAGATTTCTGACGGCAAGCGTGATGCTGCCGCCATCCGGATCAGTGGCCGAAAGCGCAACGTCCAGCGTGTCGCCCTCGTTCATGAGTTTATTCGTTATCGCTGTCAAAACCGGCGCGCGATTGGGGCTGCGGACGGTGACTATGCCGTTTTGAATGGAGAGCTGGCTGCGTTTGTCCTGAAAGGTCGTGGTGCGCAGCTCGTCAAAGCGCAATTTTAGCGTGTCCATTGCGCCGGGTACGCCAATAACTTTGAAATTGACGTTCAAGAGATTGATCTTCCCGGTAGATTGACCGGTTTGAAAAGCTTGCCAGATCAGCTTGCCGATTGCAACCGAATCGGAATTAACGAAAGGTGCATTCCACGGCGGTGGCGCCGGCGTAATACTGGCAAATTGCAGCACCACCGGATCCCAACGCAAAGTCGCATTATATGATCCTAAACTATGGTTTGGCGCCTGCAGGTTGCTGAAGTCGACATTGATGGCGACGGAAATCGTCTCGTTGGGCAACGGTGTCGCGTTGCTCGGAACACTTTCTGCCGGCACCGTTTGTGTGAAACCATAAGCCGGAAGGAATAACAGCAACGCCACAGCACAGCAATATGCCATGGCGCGCTTAAGCCGGAACAGTATAAAAGCTCTCATAGCGGTCTCCTCTTGATGCCTATCCAAAGTTGATGCCACACGTCCTATTTGCCTGGAAGAGCGGATGGCTTAGAGATTAATTTCA
>JBOHQZ010000743.1:0-3872 GCA_050732275.1 bacterium | reverse complement strand
GCTTTGGATCGTCTCCGTGGATAATTGTTGAATGAAAAACAATCTACAAACCTGGCAAGTCTTTGCACTCCATCCCGGCGTCGGCCTCGACGAGATGTTGGCCGCACTGCTTTTCGATCTCGGCGCCGTTGGCACTCATCAGATGGAAGATCGATTGCTCGTCTATTTTCCGGAGCCGTGCGAGAGCACAAAAATCGCGAATGACTTGCAAACGTTTCTGGCGCAACTGCGCGCCGGCGGGACGAATCTGCCGGAGATCACGATCACCAACCAGCAGATCGCAGCGCAGGATTGGCACTCGGCTTGGAAACGCTATTTCAAGCCGATTTTTATTTCGGAGCGGGTTTTGATCAGGCCAAGCTGGGAAGCCGCCGTGTCGCTCGCGCCGGGTCAAATAGAAATTATCATCGACCCCAAGCAGGCATTCGGCACCGGCCATCACGCCACGACGCGCAGCATGGTGCAATTGCTCGAAAAATATTTGCGGCCCCACCTGCGCGTCATTGACGTCGGCACCGGCACCGGCATTCTGGCGATCGCTGCCACCAAGCTGCAGCCGAACGTGCAAGTCGTGGCGCTTGACACCGACCCCATCGCCGTGGAAGCCGCAAACGAAAATATTAATTTGAATCACGTACAAGATTGTGTTAAATTGTACACCGGCCCGCTTGCCGCTTTGCGCACGCAGCCGGTGGATTTGATTTTAGCCAATTTGCAGCATCACACGCTGTTGCCTTTGCTCACAGATTTTTCGTCAAGGCTGCCGCGCGGCGGTGTCTTATTGCTCTCGGGATTGCTCGTACAAGAACATGAGTCCATTCGCTCAGCTTTGGAAAGCTCTAGCTTGCAATGTATCGAAACCCGCACAGAGGAGGAGGAGTGGCTGACGTTGGCCGCAACCGTAGCGCTGTCCGCCGGTCTACCGGCGCCACGGTAGCACATTTTGGGCTTCATGACAAAGGCAAGAGACCGCAGGTCGCAGACTGTGAGTTTCCCAACGCGTCGTCGATCTTCTGTTTTGCCTTCGCGTTTGTCGTGTTCTGGCTGCTCCCCTCCCCCATCTTAGCGCAAGAAACAATCCTCGTGATCGATTCCCTGCGCTTGCAAGAAAACTATCTTCTCGTGGATTTTCACGCCGACAGCTTGTTGACGCGCCAGCTTCTCAACGGCATGCAACGCGGCTTGACGTCGTCCGCGCAGTATCGCGTCCAGCTCTGGCGCAAGCGCGGTTTTTTGTTCGGCAGCACGCTGCTCGCCGAGCGACAATACGAAATCAAATCCACCTACGATCCCTGGGAGCAAAAGTACGTCATCATTACCGCCGCGGAGCGACGGTTAACCAGCGCGTTGGATTTGGTGCAGCGTTGGTGGGAGCAGCATCACGGCGTCGCGCTCACCGAGCTAAAAAACCTTCACCTCTCAAGCCGGCATTTTGTGACCATTGATCTACAAATAGAACCGGTGTCCAAAGAAAGCCTCAACGAGATTCGCGGCTGGCTGGCCGGAGAAGTGAAAGGCGCCGGCAAACCTGATTCTACCGGCGCCTCAAATGTTGCCGAAGAGAAAGGCCGGGCCATTCCGGATCGCCTGTTGAATTTTCTCGTCAATGTCACCGGCTTCGGCAAGCGCGTGATCACGGTGAAGTCGCCGAATTTCAGAATTACCGAGCAGGGGGAGATTGAGTGGGAGAAATAGGTTTAACCCAGTCGGCTTGACTAACGAAGACGGCTAGTCTCTATAAAATGAAATCTATGCTTTTGCGGCAAACATTTAAAACCGCGAATCAACGCTAATGAACGCTATTTTTTTCATTCGCGGAAATTCGCGCTCATTAGCGGTTAAGTCAGCCCCTGTTTGGTTGCGGCCTACGGCCGTGGGCTCGTTCGCGTTGTGTTTGATCGACAAAAATTTGTAACTATTGAGCCCTTTTTTATATGTCATTCTGGAAGAATCCTTTTTCGTACAAGCACTGTATCGAAATGAAAAAAGATTCCTTCGGAATGACAGGTTATTTTGTACTCTGAACAGTTACAAAAATACTAATGACAAGTAACCCCAAAAACTCAAAACGTCTCGCCAGCTTCGACCTCGGCACCAACACGTTTCTCCTGCTGGTCGCCGATGTCGAAGATGGCCGGGTCGAGCCGGTGTATGAGAAAGAAACCATCGTTCGCCTCGGCAAAGGCGTGGATGCCGCCGGAAATTTGAATGCCGAAGCGATGCAGCGCGGGCTGGCGTGTCTGCAAGAATACGTCACGCTCGCCAAGCAGCATGGCGCCGAGCAAATTTTCGCCGTCGGCACCAGTGCGCTCCGCGATGCGGCCAATCGCCGCGAATTTCTCGAAGCGGCTTTTGAGAAAACCGGCCTTCGCATCGAAATCATATCCGGTGTAAAAGAGGCGCGGCTCACTTTTTCCGGTACGCTCTCGAACAAAACCAACTTGCCGGGGCCAATAGCGGTTTTGGACATCGGCGGCGGCAGTACCGAAGTTGTCATCGGCGAGTCGAGGCCATTGTTGGTTGGAAATGAGCCTTCTCTCAATGCGCGCAGCGCCGATATCGGTTCCGTCCGTTTGACGGAACGTTTTGTGAAAAGTGACCCGGTGCAACCCGAAGAAGTGCGACGCATTCGCGAACAGGCCGAAACGATAATGCGCGCCACCTGGTCCGCGGAAAGCCTCGCCAAAGTGAAAACAGTAATTGGCACTGCTGGCACGATTACGACGCTGGCCGCAATGGCGCTGGCGATGCAAGAATATGACCCACGCCGCATTGATGGATTTACATTAACGCAGCAAAAACTCGGCGACCTCATCACTGAATTGACTCAGCGCACGATTGCGAAACGCCAAGAAATGCCCGGCTTGTCCGCTGCGCGCGCTGATGTGATTTTCGCTGGGGCGTTGATTCTCGAAAGGTTTCTTGGTCTTTATCACTACTCGGAACTGTTGGTCAGCGACCGGGGTCTGCGTTACGGCGTGTTAGTCGAACAGGCGGTTGCCTAGAATAAAACTTGCGATTGCGCTTGAAATGATGTAAATTGGAGCAACTCCATGACAAAAAGCAAATCTCTCTTGTTGCTCTGCCTTCTCGGCGTGAGTAGCGCTCTCGTGATCGCCTGTCATCCGGCGACCAATTATCTTGACCCCGAAGGCCCGAAATTCTCTGGCAACTTTGCGCCGGGCAACGCCGTTTTTAGCGATACCGTCAAAATCGTCACCTTCAACATCGAGTTTGCCCAAAAAATTGATCAGGCAATCCTTGAATTGAGCACAACTGAAGAGCTCAAAAATGCCGACATTATTCTTTTGCAGGAGATGGATGAACAAGGCTCGGAGCGCATCGCGCAAGCGCTGAAGTATAACTTCGTCTATTATCCGGCCATACGCTACACGCGCGAGAATCGCAACTTCGGCAATGCCATTTTAACCCGCTGGCCGATCGGTTACACCAAAAAAATCCTTCTGCCCTTCGAAGCGCCGGGAAACAACACGAGAAGAATTGCGGTGGCGGCAGCCATTGGGGTTGGACAGCTCGAAGTGTTGGCGTACAGCGTTCACACGGCCACCATCGTGCAACGCGAATCAAAAAGGCTCGCGCAAGTGGATTCCCTGGCGCGAAGCATTCCGCCTGACATCAAGTTCGTCCTCGTTGGCGGCGATTTTAATACCGTCTTCGACGACAACATAACTGAAATGGAGCAAATATTTCTTCGTTACGGGCTTGTGCGAGTTTCAACAGGCTCGGGGCCGACGAACAAGCTGAAGCCGTTCAACCAAACTTTGGATCACGTTTTTGCCCGCGGCATGCGCGCGCTCAGCGTTGGAACCTTTAAAGACAGCCAGGCGAGCGATCATTTGCCGTTGTGGGTC
>JBOHQZ010000742.1:0-3874 GCA_050732275.1 bacterium | reverse complement strand
GTTTTTAGGATGCCGGCCATATCCGCCGTATGAAGAGAATTATTACAACACCGGCAGAGAGACTTTTTTAGCGCCGGTGAAATGGCAAAATGGCTGGCCCGTTATCAATCCCAATCATGAAGAGGTACAATATCATTATTCTTTCCCGCTCAAACCCTCTCCAGAAGCAGTGGCGACTCCGCATCGCGGGAATTTTAAATTCAGAGATGAATTTACCACGGAAGCGCTGAATCATAACTGGGTATTTTTAAGGACGCCACGCGAGAAATGGCATGACTTGAAAAGCCGAAAAGGATTTTTGTCCATGCACTTGCGGCCGGAATCGTGCGCTGAAAATATGAATCCGAGTTTTCTCGGGCATCGCCAGCAACATTTGCAAGGCGCTGCCAGCGTCGCCATTGACTTTTCGCCGAAGGCAGAAAATGAGAAAGCCGGCTTATTGATCTTTCAAAACGAGAAACACTTCTACTTTTTGTGCAAATCGTTGAACGGCAATGCCGCAACGATTCAGCTTTACAAGTCGGGTGAGCAGCAAATGGAGCTGTTGGCTGCGCTAGCGCTCCCAGATAATCAAAAGACAAAATCATCGTATTTGAAAATTGAAGCGCATGGCGACACGTATGCGTTTTCGTTTGCAACCGATCCTGACAAATGGATGCTGTTGCAAGACAATGTTGACGGGCGTTTCCTGAGCACCAGAATCGCCGGCGGCTTTGTGGGTTGCGTGTATGCGCTGTACGCGACTTCTCTTGGCAAGCCCAGCAGCAATTCAGCGTATTTCGATTGGTTTGAATATCGTGGAGATGATGAGGTTTATCATCAAAGAAAATAGATTTGTTCTCGAGAAATATTTATGGAATACTTGAAAACACTTTTCAATCTGGAAAATAAAGTCGCCGTCATAACCGGCGGCAGCGGCATACTGGGCGGCGAAATGGCCAAAGGCCTGTTGAACGCCGGAGCAAAAGTCGTCCTGCTGGCCCGCCGTGAAGATAATCTTAATCGCAAAGTGGAGGCGCTTAGCCGCACTGATCACGAGGTCATCGGGCTGAAATGCGATGTTCTTGACGAAGAAAATATCCGGGCAGTCAACCGCCAAATATTGGCTAAGTTTGCTCGCATCGACATACTCATCAATGCTGCCGGCGGCAATATACCCGGGGCAACGATCGGCCTCGACCAGAATATATTCGACCTTGCCATGGAGCAATTCAGAAAAGTGACGGACTTGAATTTAAACGGCACCGTTCTGCCGACTTTGATCTTCGGCAAGTCCATGACCGAGCGAAAATGCGGCTCCATCATCAATATTTCTTCCATGGCTTCTTATCGCGCCATCACCAGGGTCGTCGGCTATTCGGCCGCCAAAGCCGCGGTGGATAATTTTACCCGCTGGATGGCAGTGGAAATGGCGCAAAAATTCGGCGACGGCATCAGAGTCAACGGCATTGCGCCCGGATTTTTTTTGACCGAACAAAACCGGACGCTTTTGCTCAACGCCGACGGTTCGGCCACCGAGAGAGGAAAGAGCATCATCAACATCACGCCGTTCAAAAGATTCGGCAATCCGGATGAGCTGATTGGCGCCGTTTTATGGCTGGCGAGCGATGCCTCCAAATTCGTCACCGGCACCATCATTCCGGTTGATGGAGGATTCAGTGCCTTCTGCGGAGTTTAGCCGTAACCCCAAATGGCAAATTTAAAATTGAAAATTTTCAATTTAAAATTCTATAAGAACGTTCCAATAAAGAGATAGTCATGCCCTTCGAACAAACCTGGCGATGGTTCGGCCCGCAAGATCCCATCCTTCTTGCGGAAATAAAACAAACCGGCGCCACCGGCATCGTGACGGCGTTGCATCATATCCCCAGCGGTGCAAGATGGCCGGTTGACGAAATCCTGAAAAGGAAAAAGATCATCGAAGCCAATGGCTTAAAATGGTCTGTTGCCGAAAGCGTTCCGGTACACGAAGACATTAAAAAGAGAAACGGCCATTATCGGCAATATATCGAAAATTACCAGACCTCAATAAGAAACCTGGGGCAATGCGGTGTTGACACGGTTTGCTATAACTTCATGCCCGTGCTCGATTGGTCGCGCACCGATCTCAATGTGGAGTTTAAAGATAGCTCGATCACGACCAAGTTTGAAGCCAAAGCTTTTGCAGCTTTCGATATTTTCATTTTGAAACGGCCAAATGCCGAAAAAGATTATCGCCAGGAACAGATCAAAAACGCCGGGCAATATTTTGCCGGCTTGACTGAAAGCCAAAAAGAAAAATTGCAACAAACCGTGCTCCTCGGCCTTCCCGGTTCGTTGGCAGCTTATACGCTGGAAGAATTTCGCTCGGCTCTGAGTGAATACAATGAAATCGGCGCGACGGAGCTGCGGGAAAATCTATATGCTTTCATCCAAGCGATCATCCCGGTTGCGGAGGAATGCGGCGTGTCCATGGCCATCCATCCCGATGATCCGCCCCGGCCGCTGCTCGGTTTGCCAAGAGTTGTGTGCAATAAAAAGGATATTGAACAAGTTTTAAGCGTGAGCGATTCGCCGGCGAACGGAATAACTTTTTGCACCGGCTCGCTGGGAGCCGGTTTTGAAAATAATCTCGTTGATATGGCGGAAAGCTTTGCACCAAGAATCAATTTCATTCATCTGCGCAACGTGAGCAGAAACGCGGACGGTGATTTCATCGAAGACAATCATTTGGATGGCGACGTAGATATGTACGGCGTGATGAAAGCGCTGCTCGTCGAACAGCAGCGCCGCGTCGAGGCTGGCAGAAAAGACACTCGCCTGCCAATGCGCCCGGATCACGGCCATCTCATGCTGCCCGATCGACACCGGCAGGGCATCTATCCCGGTTATTCGTTATTCGGCAGAATGCGGGGGCTGGCAGAATTGCGGGGGTTGGAATTAGGCATTCGGCGGTCTTGGGGAATTTAAT
Organism: bacterium; assembly: GCA_050732275.1. Taxonomy (GTDB): domain Bacteria; phylum Zhuqueibacterota; class Zhuqueibacteria; order Zhuqueibacterales; family Zhuqueibacteraceae; genus Zhuqueibacter. Next base: position 924 of record JBOHQZ010000742.1, on the reverse strand, counting down.
AATTCAAAACCAGAAAGGATTTCGTCATGAGATCGAGTTTGATCCGCAATAAATTTTTGCAAACAGCCGTCATGATCGTTTTATTCAGCATGGCCGCTTTCGGCCAGGAGCCGCGGGATCTGGTCAAAGGCAACTTGATTCAGTTCAACGACAACGGCACGTGGAGCTGGTATCAAGACGAGCGCGCGGTTGTTGACACGGCAGGCGGCAAGCTGATCATCGGCTCCGATGCGAGCGATAATGGCGGCGGCGGCCCGTCGCGCGAGGGCGATGTCGAAGCTGTCATTTTCGATTTTTACACGGGATTGTCCCAAAGATTCACCTTGAAGGAAGGCAATCCCATTTTCTACGCCGATGATCATAATGCCCCAGCGTTTCTCGTCCGGCCGGATGGAAAATATCTCGCCATGTTTGCCGCGCACTTCAATGACACGACTTCGCATTATCGCATTTATAGCGACGGCATTTGGGGTGCCGAGCAGATTTTTAATTGGAAGACCGAGCGACCCGGTGGCGCCAATTTTCAAACCACCTATTCCAACCTCTTCCATCTCTCTACGGAAAATCGCGTGTACAACGTCGTGCGCGGGCATGATCGCAGCCCGAATTTTATGTTCTCCACCGACATAGGAGACACTTGGTCCTACGGCGGCATGTTGACCAATCCCGACCAGAGCATTGGTTATGTGAACGGCTACTTCAAATATTGGAGCAATGGCGTTGACCGCATCGATTTTATTTGCACCGAGCATCACCCGCGCGACTACAACACCAGCATCTATCACGGCTACATCAAGAACGGGCAGAGCTTCAAATCCGACGGTACGCTCATGGACGGCAACATCTTTGACTCAAACGCGCCGCTGCCTGCGACTTTTAGCCAGGTTTTCGCGGCGAGCACAGTCGTCGAGGGCATGACGATGA
>JBOHQZ010000741.1:0-3876 GCA_050732275.1 bacterium | reverse complement strand
CGAAAGTTTCAATACCGCCTCCTTTTTCATCTCAACCCGGACGAGTCCGAGCTATTTTAAAAACGGTCGTGGTATCCGGATTTTCCGAATCGCCCGGATATTTTTTCAGAAGTGTAATGTCCCGGTCACGGGTTAAAAATGTCATTCTGGAAGAATCTTTTTTCAAACCAGCAACGTGCTTGATTTTAGCAAGATGCTTACAGCATGACAGGTTAGTCGTCCACCAATCTGAGGGCTTACTCAGAAGTGTGCATTTTGCTTGAAATCGACTAAAAAATTTCTGAATCAAGCAAACTTCCATGGTTTAATATAAAAAAAATATTGCCCAAAGCAAGCGCAATAGCAAGGCAACGGATATTATTTGACTTTGGACTTCGGACTATTAACTTCGGACTTTCCCCTTGCTTCTTTCGCCTTTTTCCTGTATGTTTTCAACGTGAAAACATTACCGAACACAACCTTCATCCAGCGTTTTCAGCAGACGCTGCGCGAGCGCCAGAGCTTGCTGTGCGTCGGCCTTGACCCTGATCTGCAAAAATTGCCCGCCGGTTTGCCACGATCAGCGGAAGGAATCATTAGCTTCTGCAAGGAAATTATTGCCGCAACGCGGGAATTCGCCGCCGCCTTCAAAATCAATTTCGCATTTTTTGAAGCGCTGGGGAAAGCGGGTTGGGAAGCATTGGAAGCCGTGGCGCTGGCCTTGCCGGATGACGTGATCAAAATCGCCGACGCCAAACGCGGCGACATCGGCAATACGGCGCAAATGTATGCCGAGGCGATTTTCCGACAATTGCCGTTTGACGCCATGACGGCGAATCCGTATTTGGGCGAAGATGCGGCACAGCCTTTTCTTGATGATACGAGAAAAGGCGCTTTTTTTCTTTGCCGCACTTCCAATCCCGGCAGCAGCGATATTCAGAATTTTCCCGACCGCACGCGGCCGTTTTATTTGCACATCGCGGCGCAGGTGCGCGAGTGGAATAAAAACGGCAATGCCGGATTGGTGGTTGGCGCCACGCATCCGCGCGAGCTGCAGGAAGTGCGAAAAACAAGCCCGGACCTGCCGTTTCTCATCCCCGGCGTTGGCGCGCAAGGCGGTGATCTGGAAGCCGCGATTCGTTTCGGCGCGACGGCTTCCGGCGATCTGGCGCTCATCAATGCGAGCCGTTCCATTCTCTACGCTGATTCCGGAAAAAACTTTATTGAAGCTGCCGCACGCGCTGCCCAAAAGATGCGCGATGAAATACGTGCCATTTTACAGAACAGCTTTAGAGCCCGCTAAACATGCGAAATAGGCGAAAAATATTTCGTGTCGTTTCGCGTATTTCGCGGGTGAATCAATTGATCACTGTTTATGAATACCACCCAAGTTCTCCAGCTCTTTCGCGAGACCGAAGCCTTGTTGGAAGGCCACTTTCAACTGACCTCGGGATTGCACAGTCCACAATATTTTCAATGCGCGAAAGTTTTGCAATATCCGCAACATGCCGAAAAATTATGCCGAGTTGCGCAGCAGCATTTCTCCAAACAAAAAGTCGACGTGGTGATTGCCCCCGCCGTCGGTGGAATCATCGTCGCGCACGAAGTGGGACGACTTTTGCAAACACGGGTGTTGTTCGCCGAGCGACAGGAGGGCAAAATGTCGTTGCGACGTGGCTTTCATATTTCACCCGGCGAAAAAGTATTGGTTTGCGAAGACGTAGTGACCACCGGCGGCTCAGTGCGTGAGGTCATCGATTTGGCGCGAGAGGCCGGCGGCGAGGTGATTGGCGTCTTTTGCATCGTTGATCGCAGCAGCGGCAAAGCCAATTTCGGTATGCCGTTGATTTCAACCTTGCAGCTTGCGCCGGAGACGTATACGCCGGAAGTATGTCCGCTGTGCGTTGCAGGTGGTCAAGCAGAGAAGCCAGGGAGCCGGCATTTGAAGCGGTGATGAATATTACATTAACGAAGGAACACAAGATCAATATTTTGTTTACTTTTGTAAGGTATTTTACACAAGGAAAATCGACGGGATTACCAGCGGAGGGTGAGCATGAAAACCGATTCAATCATTAATCGCTTTTTTCGTGAATTTCCTGGCGAATTTTTCACGTTGATTGGCGAAAACCAGCAAAAGGCCGAACGTTATGAATTCATCTCGGAAGAAGTAAAGGAGCAGGCGTTTCGTTTCGATGGTTTGTTTAAGCCGAAAGCAAAGGACGATCGTCTGTATTTCTTCGAAGCGCAGTTCAAAAAGGAACCTGACTTTTACTTGCGCTTCTTCGGCGAAGCGGCAGTCTATCTCCGGCAGAACCAGCCGGAAAATTCGTGGCAGGCGATAGTTCTATTTCCAACGCCGGAATTCGATCCAGGCGTACATCCGCATTATCAGGAATTCTTTGAAAGCGGTCGAATAAAGCGGATTTATCTGACCGGATTGCCCAAAGAGGCCTTCTCAAAATTTCCATTGAATTTGTTGAAAATTATTATAGATTCTAACCAAGAAGCTTTGGCAACCGCAGAAACCATCATTCGCCAGTTGCCGCAACAAGTTCAAGATGAAAAAACACAAGAGACCATTGTCGAACTGCTCATCAATCTGTTGATAAACAAGCTTCCCCAACTGTCAAGAGAGGAGATTGAGAAAATGTTTGAGCCTTTGCTTTCCGATGTCAAAGAATCTCGGTTTTATCAAGAGGTGGCCGAGGAGGTCGAGATGAAAAAAGCGCGCGAGATCGCCACAATGATGCTCAAAAAGAGAATGAGTCTCAAGCTCGTTTCCGAAGTGACCGGGCTTTCGCCAGAGGAGCTTCGCGCGCTCAAGAAGGAATTGGCGCAGCGCAAAAACTGAGAACGACGGGTGTGTAAAACCGGGGGTTGACTGGAGCGATTAAAGCTAAAGAAGACCGCTATGCCCCCTATCACCCTCCGTGTCCCTGCGTCCACCTCCAACCTCGGCTCCGGTTTCGATGCGCTCGGCTTGGCGATTGATTTGCCGCTCACGGTGAAATTTGAACCCACCCAAAACGGAAGGCAAATTCACGCAAAGGGCGAAGGCGCGGCGTTGATTCAACAAGAAGAGAACAATCTGTTGCTGCAGGCATTTGATCGCGCTTGTCGGGAAATGGGCCACGAGCCGCCGCCGATCAAAATTAAAATGGACAATCGCATTCCGCTAAAACGTGGGCTTGGTTCCAGCGCGGCGGCGATTGTCGCCGGAGTCGTAGGCGCGAATTTGCTCTTTGGCGAAAAACTTTCGCAGCAACAAATACTCAATCTGGCCGGTGAAATGGAGGGGCATCCGGAAAATGCTGCGGCGTCGTTGTTCGGTGGATTAACAGTGAATGGCGTTGAAAATGGCGAAGTGCGATCTGCCAGCCTGATCATGCCGCGAGATTGGGTTGCAGCCGCTTTCATTCCGGACTTGGAAATCGCCACGCACGAAGCGCGCCGGGTTCTTCCGGAAATGGTACCGCGCCAGGACGCAGTGAAGAATATTCAGCGGGTGGCGATTTTGGTGGCTGCTCTCTTTCAACGCGATCCCGAATTGCTGCAATTCGGCGTGCAAGATTGGCTGCACCAGCCTTATCGCAAAGCGTTAGTTCCCGGATTTGATAATTTCATTGCGGCAGCTTATGAGGCCGGCGCTTATGCCGGTTTCTTGAGCGGCTCCGGATCAACCATTCTGACAATTTGCGCCAAACACCAGGCACAACAAATTGCGCAGGCGATGGCGGAGGTGGCAAGGCAATATCAATTGAGCGGTAGGGCGGAGATTTTGAAATTTGCCCATCGCGGCGCGCATGTTTTGAAACCGCGCTAACAGAAGTAAAACTCCAGCGAAGCTTCGCCTCTAACCCACGAGTCTTTGAACCCTGTATCCCCCACTGATTG
>JBOHQZ010000740.1:0-3878 GCA_050732275.1 bacterium | reverse complement strand
CCGATCCCCGCACCATTCTCGACATCCACGATTTTCGCATTCCACGCGATTTGCGGAGAATTTTAAATCGTGGCCATTTCGAAATTCGCGTTGACCGTGCGTTCGAACAGGTGATCCGCTCCTGCGCCGCCCGGGTATCAACGTGGATTTCCGATGAGATCATCGCCTCTTATGTCAACCTGCACAAAATGGGCTTTGCCCACAGCGTGGAAACCTGGCTTCGCCCCGGCGCGATTTTGAATAGTGGGGACAAACCTGCGCAAGAAGAAAAATTGGTAGGGGGATTATACGGCGTAGCTTTGGGCGCGGCATTTTTCGGCGAATCCATGTTTCATCGCGTTCCCCATGCCTCGAAAGTGGCGCTGGCCTATTTGACCGGGCATCTCAAAACGCGCGGCTTCGAATTGCACGATACCCAAATGATGACGCCAACCTTGGAGCTTTTCGGCGCGCAACAGATTCCGAAGGAGGAGTATTTGTTGCGCCTCCAAAACGCGTTGCGCAAAAAGAAAGAATTTTGACGACTTTCAGCATGCGGTGTTTTGGCAAAAACACCTTCGCTCATCAAAAAAGAAATCCCACTGCAACAAGCTTCATTGCAGCGGGATTTTTAATTTCATTTGAAAAAATTCTTGCGACGATGATCCGGCTTTAATTCAGTGCAGCATTCTGCCTCTTCATCATTTCGTCGCGCTCGATCTTGCCGTCGCGCAAGCGAACGATGCGCAGGGCGTGTTCTGCAATATATTCTTCATGGGTCACCAAAATGATGGTGTTTCCCTGCTCGTGCAACTCTGTGAAAATAGCCATAATTTCATCGCCGGTCGTCGTGTCCAAATTTCCGGTTGGCTCGTCGGCAAAAATGATCGACGGATTGTTGATCAACGCCCGCGCAATGGCTACCCGCTGCCTTTGGCCGCCGGAAAGCTCGTTGGGTTTATGGTGAAAACGATCGCCAAGGCCGACGCGTTGCAAGGCTTCCATCGCCATGGCGCGGCGTTTTGCCGCCGGAATGCCTGCATAGATCAGCGGCAATTCCACATTGTGCAGCGCGTTCGCGCGTGCCAGCAAATTGAACGTTTGAAACACGAAGCCGATCTGCCGGTTGCGAATATCGGCAAGCTGATCGTCGTTCATCTTGCTGACCACCTCGCCGTCTAATTCATATTTCCCGGCGGTAGGGGTATCGAGACAACCGAGAATATTCATCAGCGTCGATTTGCCGGAGCCGGAAGGCCCCATAATGGCAACATATTCGTTCTTTTGAATGTGCAAATCAACGCCGCGCAAGGCATTGACTTCTATTGTGCCGATCTGGTACGTCTTGATTAATTCACGAATGTCGATGAGCATGATCACCTCTGTGCGTAGAGCCGAGGGCAGAGTGCTTAGAGCCTAGAGCTTAAAGCACATTATGCACTCAGCTCTACGCCCTCTGCCCTCGGCCCTCTGCAAATGTAAAAACAATGCCTTGTGCTATTGGCCGAGCGTTCCCATCGCCGCTTCAAGCTGCGCTTCGGCAATTTTCGCGTCATATTTGGCGCGGACGAGCGTCGACTTGGCGCGCGTCAAGCTTACCTGAGCGGTGATGACATCCAACAGCGTACCGGCGCCAACGCGATAGCGCTCTTGTGCAAGCCGCAAATCCTCTTCAGCCGAAACCAGGTTGTCTTTATTGAGCGTCGAAATTTCTCTCGTCGCTTCCAAGTTGAACACGGCTTGTTGCACTTGCTGGCGCAGGAGCCTTTCCTGTTCGATTTTGTTCTCGCGCGCGATGCGATAGTTCGCGGATTCGCGATCGACCTCGGCCTTGTCGGCAAAACCGTTGAAAAGATTCCAAGAGACGTTCGCCGAAACGTTGGCGTTGAAGGTCTTATCGAAATTGGAATACACCGGATCGAAATTAGGGTCGCTGCGCGAGTAAGAAGCGGAGAGGCTGAGGGTTGGCAAGAATTGCGTTCTTGCCATTTTCATCCCTTGCGACGCGGCTTTCATGTCGGCGTCATAACGCCGCAAGCCCGGATTGTTTTGCAAAGCCTTCTGCATCACTTGATCCGTGTCATAAGACTTCGTGACATCGACATCCGGCAGATCCGTGACCTCCACAGGCGCATCCGGGTTACGGCCCAGCACGACATTCAACGCCGCCTGGGAGTTGCGCACGGCATTTTCTTGCCGGATCAACTCGATTTTAGCGTCACCCAGCGTCGTTCTGGTGCGAAAAACTTCACCTTGGGGCGCCGCGCCAATCTCGTACCGGCTTTCCGTCAGCTTGAGCTGCTCTTCATTTTGGCGGACGGCTTCGCGTGTGACTTCGAGCAGCCGCAGGTCTTTTAGCAACTGATAGTAACCCTCGTGGACGGAGGCAATCGTTGTCTGTTTGGTCGATTGAAAGGTAAAGTCAGAAGCATCCTTTACAGAATTAGCTTGCCGGATGGAGTTCCACGTCGCGCCAAAATCAAACACGGTTTGATTCAACGAAATTGCCGCTCGATGAAAGTTGTAGTAGGTTCCGTCGGTTCGAAAAAGGTTGCCGGCATTGAGCACGGTGCGCGTTTCGGCAAAGACCTCACGCGTGCGGCTGCTACCAAAGTTAGCATTGACCCTCGGCAGCAGGTTGGCGCGCGCGATCGTGACGCCGCTCTCGGCGACATGCACTCGTCTTTCGGCGTTGAGCAGTTGCGAATTGCTATCCAGCGCTAGTTTGACGCACTCTTCAAGCGTCAGCGGCCTGCCGTTTTGTGCGAAGGCTAAATTCACCGCCATTAAGATAATGACAAAACTGGCGGCAAGCGTTCTAAAGGATTTCACGTTCATCACTCCTTACAATTGGATTTGGTTACGGCAAAATTCTTATTTGTGCTGCGGATCAACTGAAAATCGATTTTAAAGCAACGGCGATCACAACATAAATCACCCACATCATGAATACCGTGGTCATCGCCTTGCGTGTGGAAAATTTATAAACGGCAGCCACCCCGAAACCGATAACGGCAACCCACCAAATCCAAAACAGATCGATCTGGCTCAACAGATGGTACAGCAGGGATTTGTTTTCTTCCGAGGGCATAAGCGAGCTGAGACTGGTGGCGCTTTCCATGACCCCTTTGTTGACCATAATGGGGACATTGATGATCGAGCTTAAGGCGGTGAGGATGCCGCTCCAGCAAGTAATGGCGAACAATTGGGAAAATTTGGCTTCTCCGCCTAAAATCACGTTGCCGGTAAACATCAACAAACCGGCGATAGCGAGATAGAACAGGGGAGTCGTAATCAATGGAACCAGCGGCACCGTGTAGGTCATCATCTTTTCCATCATCGGCCGCGCCTGCTCGATTTGCTCTGCGGTCATATTCCGCTTTTCCATGGCCTCGAGCTGCGTTTGCAAAATTACATCCTTCAGAAAAAAAGCAGATACCGAGCCAACGATGGTTGCAATAATCAGCGGCAGCACCCAACTGGGGCGAGCCGCAATATCCTGCATGGTAGACGCCGGTGAAACGAAAACGCCGATCAGCCGTTCGAATGGGCCTTTTGTCTGCGCCACCACGGCTGCGCCAACAGGTGAATTTGAAAGTTCCATTTTTTTTCCTCCTCGCGGTGTTAATGGCTATAACAAGTATTTTATAAGACGTAAGATTGGACAAAAAGTTGCTTCTTGAACAAAAGTTTGTAATCGTTCGTAGTCACGCCTTCAGGCGTTGGACGTCCCATCAACGCTCAATGCTTAAAAGCTGCGTCCGGAGGGCATCATCACTACAAACGTCATCTTTAATCGCCAATAAATACGCCAGCGCGGCGCCATGCTCGTTGGGAATCTTTCCATCCAGGATGGCGTCTTCGATTGCCGATTTCAACTTGCCGACGAGCGGGCCGGG
>JBOHQZ010000739.1:0-3879 GCA_050732275.1 bacterium | reverse complement strand
GCGGCGGTGTTCAGCATACTCGCGTTATTTTTTCAAATCGGCGAAAATTGGCTCATCTACCTGCGCACGGTTCTTTATGCGAGCATCGCTTTCAATATCATCGTGATCGCCGCCGAGCTGATGACGCCGCACGCAACCGCAGATGCGAGAGCCACGGTGCAGATGATCGTGACCGGCAGCTTGAGCATGCACTTCTGGCTCGGCACGGTGATTTTGGGAAATTTGCTGCCGCTCATTTTGATGTGGTTCGGCGGCGATCCGGAACTCGCGCTTGCTGGTGTGACGGTGCTGGCAGGAATTTATATCACTGAGCACGTTTGGGTGCGCGCCCCGCAACTGATTCCGTTGAGTTGAGCGTAACGCAGTCGGCCCGACTGCAAAAGCACCGGCGCCATTTTACCGACCGGATTTTATCATTGGGCGCGTGCTTGTAAGCAGCACCAGTCCAGCGGACTGGGTTACGTATAGCTCGCAACGAAAAGAGAACTGCAACAAAAAAATCCAAACACTATGCTTTGCAAATTTACCAGCTTGTTTTTTTCGCTTCTTCTGATTGTGGCCTGCGTCAAAACGGATTCTACTCCCATGCCTGCAACGGGTTTCCTCAATCGAACCGTCACCGTTAACGCCACCTCCTATCGTTATCGAGTTTACATTCCTGCCGATTTCAACCCCAAACAGAAATGGCCGGTTATTCTCTTCTTGCATGGCGCCGGCGAGCGCGGCGATGATGGCGTGCAGCAAACGGAAATCGGGCTGGGCCCGGCTATCCGGCAGCATCCCGAGCGCTTTCCTTGTATTATCGTTTTTCCGCAGTGCCGCTTCGGCAACGTCTGGTTTGGCGAAATGGAAACGCAAGCACTCCAAGCGCTGGAGCGATCCATAAAAGAATTTAATGGCGATCTGGAGCGCGTTTACCTCACTGGCATTTCAATGGGAGGATATGGCACGTGGTATCTTGTGGCGCGCCATCCGGAAAAATTTGCGGCGATCGCGCCAATCTGTGGCGGCGTTGTGCCGCCGCCGATGTTTCCCTTTCCGCCGGCAGCGGCGACGCAGATTCCAATAGAAAAACCGTATGAGACTATCGCTAAACAAATTGGCAAAACGCCGGTATGGATTTTTCACGGCGATGCAGATCCGGTCATCCCCGTAACTGAGTCGCGCCAAATGACGGCGGCGTTGCAAAAGCTCGGCAGCAATGTGAAGTACACCGAATACGAAGGCGTGAATCATAACTCGTGGGATCGCGCGTATGCAGAGCCGGAGTTTGTTTCGTGGCTCCTTTCGCACCGGCTTGGGAAATAACCGAAACTTATTCACCCAAAAATGAACGTTCGCGAATATAATCGCAAAGCTTGGGATCGCGAAGTCGAGCGCGGCAATCAATGGACAACCGCAGTCAGTTCGGAAACTGTTGCTGCGGCGAGGCAGGGTCACTGGGAAATTCTTTTGACTCCCCAAAAACCGGTTCCACATAAATGGTTTCCGAAATTGAGAAATCGCGACGTTCTTTGTTTGGCCTCGGGCGGCGGACAACAAGCGCCGCTTCTCGCTGCGGCCGGCGCAAAAGTGACCGTTCTTGATAACTCACCAAAACAATTGGCCCAAGATCGCTTCGTTGCCGAAAGAGACTCGCTCTCCATCACGACGGTCGAAGGCGATATGGCTGATCTATCGATGTTCGCAGATGAAAGCTTTGATTTGATTGTCCACCCCTGCTCGAATTTATTTGTCCCCAGCATCAGGCCGGTTTGGCAGGAAGCGTTCCGCGTCCTGCGTCATAGCGGCACATTGTTGGCGGGCTTAGTGAATCCGGTGCTTTATATTTTTGACCAAAATCTTCTCGATCAGAATATTCTCCAAGTCAAACACGCTCTTCCTTATTCCGATGTCAGCAGTTTATCAGAAGAAGAAAAGCAGCGCCTTATCGCCGCCGGCGAGCCATTGGAGTTTGGCCACACGCTGGAAGATCAAATTGGCGGCCAACTCGACGCCGGTTTTTTGCTCGCCGGTTTTTACGAGGATTATTGGCACGAGACCATTCTTGAAAACTACCTGCCGCTTTTCATCGCCACTCGCGCGCTCAAACCGTAGTTGCAATTCCATTACACCAGTTTTTTGATCAACTTCTTCAAGCGTTCGCGATAACTGAAATGCTCGACTTCGACGTAATGCCGCGTCGAGTCGAGATACTTGATGCCGTGACTGAGATCCGGTTGGGAGCCGCTTTTGAGCCGACGAAATTTATTCGCTTTGTCGGGCTTCTGTTCCTGGGCGCAAATGAACTTGGCAATAAGCTGGGTTTGATAATCCACCAATCCCCATTGCCCGCTGTCCGGCTGAATGAGTCCGGCCACGAAAAGGTTATCGTACTCCGGATGGAAAATGTTCAAATATAAATGCGGCCGGTTATTTTTCCAGTTGAGATATTTTTTGTCCATGAATGGAAACACGATATTATAGCCGGTAGCATAAATGATGACTTCCACCCTCTCCTCACTCCCATCTTTGAACCGCACGTGATTCCCGTGCAATCCCGCCACATCCGGCTTGGGGATGATGCCGCCGTGGCCGACGTAATAAAGCATTTGTGAATTGACGATGGGATGCGTCTCGAACAATTTGTGATCCGGTTTGGGCAGGCCGAATTTCTGCGGCGACCCCGCCACGATTTTGAGCAGCCAGGTGTTGATCGCGCGGCGGATCGGCAGCGGCACGCGCAGTCTCAACGAAACTTCCCCGACTTGATCTGCCGGTTTGCCAAAGAAATATTTCGGCACGTAATAATAGCCGCGCCGCACGCTGTGAAATGTTCGCGCCGCGTTTTGCGCCGATTCCACCGCGATGTCGCAGCCGGAGTTGCCGGCACCCACTACGAGCACCAGCTTGTCGCGCAGCACCTCAGGCGTTTTGTATTGCGCCGAGTGCAGGGTGGCGCCGTCGAATCGACCGGGATAGTTGGGATACTTCGGATCCCAGTTGTGACCGTTCGCGATGATCACGCCGCGATAACGGCGGGTTTGGTGATTGCTCAGCTTGACATTCCAAAAATTATTGGCTGATTCAATTTGCTCTACTGATGTATTAAATTCGACAGCCTCATATAATCCGAACGCTTTGGCATACGCGCGCAGATATTCCCACACTTGCGCCTGGCTCGGATAATCAGGATAATGCGCCGGCATCGGAAAGTCGGCGTATTCGGTCAGAGGCTTAGAAGAAATCAGATGCGTCGAGCGATAGACGCTGCTGTGTGGCTTGCCGTAATACCAGTTGCCGCCAACGTCGTCTTCAGCTTCGATCACATCGAAAGGAATATCGTGCGCTTTCAAATTCTTTGCCGCTGCCAAACCGGATGAACCGGCACCGACAATGCAGTATTTGTTGGTGTAGTCGAAACCTTCCATCCTCTCTCCTTTTTTCATTCGCCTGTTGGCCGGTAAATCAACGCTATAAAAGCGGTGAGGAAAAGTCAAGAGGAAAATTGGCGAACCTTGCTTTTCGATTTTTCAAATGAACATTTTCTCATATAAACAAGCTGAGCGTTTGGCGGAAGCGTTCAATCGGCTTTGCCGGCGAATCCTTCAAATCCTTAAACCAAACGCGCCACGGCCGCGAAAAAAATCTTTTCCACCAAACAACCGCGTTTCACCTTAATATACTACTGTTTAAAAGCTTGCCAAACCTCGCCCTAAAATTTTCTGAAGAGTCACAAAATAAAAACCTCTTGACAAATTCTTCATGCTGATATATATTCAGACCTCGTCAACTCAGCCCAAAAAACCGCCACTTTTTTGGACACTCGTTGGCGCGGTGCCGACCGAGAATTTCAGGATTTTGCCGTTCGGCAGGCGCGACTGGAGACTGTTGAGTGAA
>JBOHQZ010000738.1:0-3882 GCA_050732275.1 bacterium | reverse complement strand
GTTGTGACGTGCGCGGTTATTTCTATTGGTCGTTGATGGATAACTTCGAGTGGGCAGAAGGGTATGATATGAAATTTGGTTTGTACGAAGTAGATTTTGAGACACAAGAGAGGAAGTTGCGAGAGGGGGCGAGATATTTTATTGATGTTGTCAAAAGAAAGTAACTACGTTTTGCAGGCAACGAATGTTAAACGGCCGGCAATAATCACACCGAGTACAAGTCAAAAGCCAACGGCTAAAGCTTGTTTGAAAATTAAGAAATGAAACTGACCAGTCACTTAAAGTGATTGAAGTGGAAAAATATTTTGGTCGTAAAAAGTGACCGGTCAGTGATTTTTTGAATTCGCTAAGTAAAAAATTAAGAAGCTTTCGGCATCTCAAAATCATACCCCGGCACCCGCCAGATAAAATTAGCATCGATGTACGGCTCAACGTCGCCGTACTTTTCCATGAGGGCGATTTTTCTGCGGATCAGCTCGCCGAGATTTTCACCGTAAATGTAACTTGTTTCACCAACTTTTGAAACCACCATCCACGGAATCGTTGACGTTTCCCAAAGCTGCAAAAGGTCTTTGGCAAATTGGATTTCGTCAACAATCATCTTTTGGAGAAAGGTGCGGCAGCGTTCTTTGGTCGCGTTATCTTGCGCTTGTAAATAGCCGTAGACGCCGGCAACCCACGCGGCGGTGCTGCGTTGCGTGCCGATCCAACAACGCAGACCGCGCAAGCGGTCGCGTTGATCGAGAAAGGCAGACGGGCCGTCTGCGTTACGATCGGCCAGTGCAATAGCGGCATCGAGCGGTTTCCAAACATTGGCGTCAACACGCTCGACATATTTTTCGCCGTATTCTTTGCTGATCAAATCAAACAACACGTCTCTGCCGAGATCGACCATCGAGGGATTATTGGGCACGCTGACCATGAATTTTTCATAATAAGCGCGGTCGGCTTTCGGCACCGCTTCGATGTTCGGCACGATTGGCCGCACCCACGTGCGCATCCACACAAAGCCGAAGTTCGAAAAGAGCGGGAGAGGCGGCACGTGCCGGATGGCTTGTTCCGCCAATTGCCAAATTTGTACGAGATCTTTGGCGAGTGACTCGCCGGCCCAGCGTTTGGCGATGTTCAAAATGATTTCATCAACTTTGAGGTTGCGATCAAATTGAAACTCTCGCCACACTTCTTGGTTGATGTTGTAGGGCGTCAAACTCGGCGAGGCGCCGCCGCCGAGATGAGCGAGATGGCTCGCGCCCAATTCCGCTGCGGCTTTGAGCTTCTCGTGCGTCATCCACGGATACGGGACACCCAACAGCGGCTCGAAATTGTAACCGGTGCCGCGCGCGTAAACGAAGTGCGGCTCAATTTGCCTTTGACGAAAACTTTCGAGCAACGGTTTTTCTTTTGCGTCAAAATTGAGATGATAGGCGGAGCCGGCCACGCCTTTGATCTCGGAATAAATCGGATGCGCATACGGCAGATCGTAGCCGCGCACGAGCAGGGAGGGCACTTCGACATCCAACCCTTTTTCGAGCTGGCGAACGATGACATCGTGCTCGACTTTGAAGGGCTCGATACGCAAACAAACGCGAAAATCCGGATTGATTTCCGCCGCGGCATCGCGAAGAACGCGCAGCCAGTTGACGGCATTTTTTCCGGCGGCCTCGGCAACTTTTTCATGATTGCGCCATTCGCGAATCAAATAGGCGCCGCCGTTGCGGCCGACATAGAGCGAAGCGGTGTGCTCGAATCCGGAGCCGCTGTCGTTCGTCCAAACCGAAATGTAATCCAGCTCCGGAACTTCTGTGAGCAAGTTTCGCATGAGCTGCGCGTAATGATCTTGTGCCGCCGGATGCGAGATCGCCAGTGTGTAGCGCGGCTTCCAACTGCGCATGGGATGATCGACGCGCGCGCCCCGTAGCATCGGGTAGCGCTCAAATAATTTCTCGGGCACGGTACGCGGCTCGAAGCAAAGTATCCCAGGCTTGAGGCCATACTTGCGGCCCAATGCCGCGTACTTTTTCAGCAGATTCAGATTCGCATTCAAATACTCCGGCGGATACATGCCCTGGTTCAGCCGGCTTTCGACGAATTGATCCAACGCCGCACAATAGGAATAAAACTGTGAATAAAACTCATCCGGAACGCGCTCAACATAAGGTAGGTGCGTCGCGAGACTATTGACTTCGAGGTGCGTATAACCCAAACGGGCGTAGTGGCGAATGTGTTCCTCCGGATCAAACCCGCGCGCCGTGCGCCAGGTTTGTGTTAAGAGATAGTCGAACAGCGGCCGATGCCAGGCAAAGCTTGCCTCGTAAGTTTTGCCCTCGTGAAATTGATTGGCATTTTCTTGCAAAAGCTCTTCGCTAATTTTGCCAAACAGCGCATATAAAAAGGACGGCCAGGATGCCGCTATTTCGCCGCTGCCATCCGCCGTCAACCGAAAGTGCATCCACCCATGTCCCTTTGGGAGATTGCCACTTCCGATCAAATCTGGTTTTCCTGCTGCTATTCGTACCGTGCCCGGGCCGCCGGCCTTGTGAATCGCCGCGGCCTTCGCAAGTTTTGCTTGCGGTGCAAGCTGGCGTTGCAACGCCAAGGCTACCGTATTTTCAACCTCGTGGCCGTTCTCCGGATAAACGATTGTTTTGATCTGTTTGAAAGCTTCAATGAGCGTCATGCAATTTGCCTTTCTAATGATTCATGGACTCTTCCTCGATTTGCATTGCCATTCTTGATGAATGGCAAATTGGATAAATGCGAAATAATAAGCGCATAAAACCCCAAAAAAGCAAGCGCAAATTTTGCCTTGCATTCCATCGTTTTTTCGATTATCATTTCGAACGAGTAAATTCATCTCGTATCATATAAACGTGTCGAAATAAACGGATTTTATCAGCTCAATCCGCTGAATCCGTTTACAAAAATAGTAAGCGGATCGAGCTGATTCAGCGGATTAAGTTTTCTGAAGTCTAATTTAAAGGTAGTTTGCGAGGAGGAAGTATGACCAGGTTGTGTCGAGCGATCATCGGTATAGCATTTCTTTTACTTTGTGGAATCCATGCCGCGCCGTTGTTTGCACAAACGCCGAAACCGCTGCCCCAATTGCGCGAGCAAGCGACGATTCAACAAGAATGGCTGAAACTCCGATTGGAGCGCGTGCTCCCAGCTTTGATGCGGCGCGATGGCGTGCAAATGTGGTTGATCATCTGTCGCGAGTATAATGAAGATCCCGTATTTTTCTCATTGGTTTCGGCCACGCAATTTGCCGCACGCCGGCGCACGATTTATGTTTTCCACGATCGTGGCGAGAATGCCGGTGTCGAGCGATTGGCGCTCGGCGGCGGCGCGCAGGGCGGACTTTATACCGTTTATCGCGACCCCGAAGTGGAAAACCGCGAATTGTGGGGACAAGGCCAATGGGCCTTGCTGCGAAAGTTGATCGAGGAGCGCCAACCCAAAACTATCGCTATCGATATCTCTCACACGCATGCTTTTTCGGATGGCCTTTCCGCCGGTGAATACGAACAACTCGCGGACGCACTCGGCGAAAAATGGAAGAGCCGCTTCGTCCGCGCGGAAAATTTGCCGCTCGATTTTATCAGCATTCGCGTACCGGAAATGATGACGATTTATCGCCAGATGATGGAAACCGTGCATTCATTCATCAAACGCGCTTTCTCCAACGAAGTGGTGACACCCGGCAAAACGACAAATGATGATGTCGTGTGGTGGCTGCGTCAGAGCGTCAATGATTTAGGCTTGGGCACATGGTTTCATCCCACCGTGCGCGTGCAACGACAGGGCATGCCGTTTGGCAGCATCCTCAGCGAGCGCGCCGAAACCGTCATTGAGCGGGGCGACGTTTTGCACGTCGATTTTGGC
>JBOHQZ010000737.1:0-3883 GCA_050732275.1 bacterium | reverse complement strand
ATCGCCGATCCTCACGCCGAGACGCTCGATTTCGTCCTCGTTGTGCAGGGTCGCGCGGCTCACGGTGACGCCACCGACCATTACCGGCTGCATGATCGCCACCGGTGTGATCGTGCCGGTGCGGCCGACCTGCGCTTCAATGCTGAGAATCTGTGTCGTCTCCTGCTGTGCTTCGTATTTGTAAGCAATGGCCCAGCGTGGGCTGCGCGTGCGCATACCAGCGCGCTGCTGCAATTCAAACGAATTGACTTTCACCACGGCGCCGTCAATCTCGTATGGCAGCGTCTCGCGCATCTCGCCGAGTTTGCGGTAATGCGCCAAAGCGGCGTCAATACCACGACAAACTTTGGAGAGCGGATTGATTTTGAAGCCCCATTTTTTAAACTTTTCCAATGCCTCCCATTGTGTTTTAAATTCGTAACCGGCGACCTGGCCGAGGCCGTGAACATACATGTCCAGCGGCCGTTCCGCCGTTAGTTTCGGGTCAAGCTGTCGCAATGAACCGGAAGCGGAATTGCGCGGATTGATGAAAGCCGGCTCACCGGCCTTGATCCGTTGCTCATTCAGCTTTTTGAACGCGGCCACTGGATAAAACACCTCGCCGCGCACTTCGAGCCGCTCGGGAATCTTCGCCTTGTCATTCATCAACCGCAACGGAATGGATTTGATCGTCCTCAAATTCTGCGTGATGTTCTCGCCGGTGTAGCCATCCCCGCGTGTCGAGCCGACGGTGAGGAGGCCGTTTTCATACACCAGCTCCACCGCCGTGCCATCCAGCTTCGGCTCGACGGTGTACTCGATTTCATCAAGCTCGAGCAGCTTACGGAGTCGCTGGTCAAAATCCCGCATCTCGCCGTCGTCGAACGCGTTATCGAGCGACACCATCGGAATGGTGTGCGTCACCGTCTCAAATTCCTCGAGCGGCGCCGCGCCAACGCGTTGTGTCGGCGAATCCGGCGTCACCAGCTCCGGAAATTTCTCTTCCAGCGCTTGCAATTTCCGAAACATGCGGTCATACTCGGCGTCGGAAATTTCCGGATCGTCGAGGACGTAGTAACGATACGAGTGATACGTCAACTCCTTGCGGAGCTTGTCGATTTCGGTTTGGGCTTGGGCTTGGGATGGGGTCATGGGAGTTGTGGAATATATGGTCAGTTTTCTTTTTTAATGCCATTCGCAAATAGCCGCACAACAAATTCTTCGCCTTCAATAGCAAATTCCGGCTCCGTGCCGTTATGCGCGCGCATCAAACGGATCACATTGGGAATGCCGGTGCCGAACTCTTCCATGAAGCCGAGACGGTTGAGAAATTGCGCCAGCAAAGGATTGCGCGACTCATGATTGTAAAAGCGAATGCTTTCCAACGTCATCGAATTTGGCAAGCGGCCCGGGCTGCGGACTTCGAGATGATTATCAAAGAAGAACAAGCGAATTTGGCTGCCGGCAATGCTGTAATCCCGATGCGCGACAGCATTAACCACGACTTCCCGCAATACCTCTTCGGGGCTGAATGGCCGCTCACGGCGCACAAACCCTTCGATTTGGGAATACACACCGTTATATAGCTTTACATATTCCCCGCATTGTTGCACCAGTTGGGGCAACGTTCCATTCAATTCTTGCGGATTCAAGCGGCCGGCAGTGCTGTCATTGCCGAGAAATCGTACGGCGGTAATCCGGCTATGGAGCATGTAACGTTGCGGCTCGCGGCCAAAGACCAGCAATCCGGCAACCGTCAATCGTTGCACCTCATCCACAGTTGTAGCCACGCGCGTGCGTTCCAATAACTGTTCTAATGAAACACCAGTCGCTGCGATGGGCTGGCGAGAAATTTTTTCGAAATAGTTTCTGAATGCCTCATGATCCAAGTCCGTCAGCGTCGTTCCCGCGACCGGTGTTTCATCGAAATGATAAAGCCCGGATTGTTGGAGCATCCGAGCGCGTTGTTGTGGTGACGCAAGCTGTTTGGCTGCACCGACGCGAACGTAACATTGACCGCTATTGTTTTCGTAAGGCGGGCCCGTTCTCTTGTCGACGCGTACTGCAATGATCGGAATTCCATTTACGTCTACCCGCTCGATAACGGGGTAGAGAGACGGACGGCAGTTATCACGGGAGATGTTGGCCAGCGCGTTCATCGATGCATCGGGATCGGAAACACCGATAATCTGCCGGTCATCGGTTACGCCTATCAGCATCGTTCCGCCACTTGTATTGGCAAAAGCAATAAGTTCTCCGGCAGAATCGCTGCGCTGAGAAATATCGCGTTTGAACTCGACGGTTTGTCCTTCGCCAGCAGCGATCATGGCGAGAATATCATTTGCTGTGAACGGCATATATTTTTGCTTATTTAAAGACCATTGCCAAGCTTCAAGTGTGAAGGCATCCAGAAGTAAACTATCTCTTATTTGTTTCAATAAACTCCTTCAACGCCATCGCATTATTATGCTCTTCATCTTTCGCGCCAAAAAGCAAGGTCGTCATTCCGGTTTTGGTGTGAGCATAAAGCGGCTCGAGCAGTTCCGGTTTTCCATTCAATTCGGCAAAATAGCGTTGCTTGAATTCGTCCCATTTCTTGGGATCGTGCGCAAACCACTTGCGCAACTCTTCGCTGGGCGCAACATCTTTCAGCCACAGATCGATCTTCGCTTCGTCTTTGCGCAAGCCGCGCGGCCACAGCCGGTCAACCAAAATTCGCGTGCCGCCACCGGTTCCCGGCTTGGCATAAATCCGTTTTTGTTTTGATTGGCATTTTCATGATTATGGAGTTGGTTTATCTTCTGCAAGCCTTTCCACCACCAGTTTTTCAATGAACGCCATCAACTCTTCCGCTTTTCGATGATACAAATCAGCTACTTTGTCGTCAATCACCATATCGACGTCGTAATCGGCTTTGTTGCGAACATCGTAAGCTTTGTTCAAAAACTCGGCATATTCTTTAGGCACCAAGCCGATTTTGGCATAATCACGTCCAAAAGCAGTAATGACTCCAGAGTGTTTTTTATAGCGTTTTCCATCCAAGAGCAAAAGCGCCGATACGGCATGAAACATCGCATAGTAGGCGCGGTTGACTGTGCCGCAATAGTGCTTGTTCGCAAACATCGTCCGCATTTCGTCCAAATTGCGTTTGGCAACGTCAATCAATTTTTCGACGTTGACTCTCCGTTTCTCTTCCATATTAAAATTCCCTCGTTTTGAATGTCTTCGGCAAGATACGATAAACGTCCCCACTCACCGTAAAAACGTTCTTGACTGATCACTCTGGCATCAATCAAGGCATTGTGTTCAAGCGAAATTTCGTGCGCAATACTCCAGATACGATCTTCGGTGACAAAATCGTCGTGTTGGCAAATGATCGCCACATCGACGTCTGAACCTTCTTCAGCCTCGCCGCACGCCGTGCTGCCGTACCAAATAATTTCGTAAATTTGGTCGCCGAGCTGTTTCACTAATTCGTTCGCAAAGGCGCGGACGATTTTTTCGACCTGCTGCTTGTCAGTTTCGACGATGGCCACAATGAAACTCCTTTACTCTTTCCATGGTACTTGCCAGCCGAACCGACCGGGTTACGATCGTGACTTGCTTTTTGCCTTTTCCTTTTTGCTGTTTGCTTTTATCGCTACCCTTTGATACATCCCAGCGGCCTGAGTTGCGCCACCTTGCGCGAGATGCCGGCGAGATGGCACGTGTCCACCACCTCCGAAACATCTTTGTACGCTTCGGGAATTTCCTCATCAATCGTGCCTTTGCTCGCGCCCATGACGTAGATGCCTTTCTCCGCCAACTCGCGGGTGATGTTGCGGCCTTGGGCAGTTTTCTTGGCTTTGTGGCGGCTCATGGCGCGGCCGGCGCCGTGACAGGTCGAGCCGAAGGTTTGCTCCAT
>JBOHQZ010000736.1:0-3885 GCA_050732275.1 bacterium | reverse complement strand
GATAGTATACAATTTTTATAGTGAAATTGCAAGACCTTTTCGTGTCAACCGCCCAAGTTCTTCACTTGAGAGATGACAAAACCTCCGGCAGCTTCTCTTGCGTAATCTCCCACACCCGGCGCAAATCCGCCTCGGTGACGCGCAGATGGCTGACGACGAGGCGGATCACGAAGCGGCCGCGCAATTTGGTATGGGACAAAAACGCTTCGCCGGTGTGGTTGATCGCGTGCATGAGCCGCTCGTTCAGTTGATTCAACACGGTTTCATCATCGACACCTTGCGGATGCGCGCGAAAGCAAATCGTGCTCAACGGCACCGGCGCCATGACTTCAAAATCTGAATGCGCCTTCACCCATTCACCAAACAAATGCGCGAGCCGAAAATGTTCGCGAATTCGTTCGGCGATGCCCTCCACGCCGAAATAGCGCAACACGAACCACAGCTTTAGCGCGCGAAAGCGCCGGCCGAGCGGAATGCCGTAATCCATAAAATTCGTCGCCTCCTCGCCTTGCGAAGTTCGCAGATATTCCGGCACGAGACTGAAGGCGCGGCGCAACACCTCGGGCTTGCGGGTGTAGAGCACGCTCAAGCCCATCGGCACGAACATCCATTTGTGCGGATTGACGACAAACGAGTCGGCGCGATCACAGCCGGCGAGAATATGGCGCTGCTCCGGCATAATCGCTGCAATGCCGCCGTGCGCGGCATCGACGTGCAGCCAAATATTTTCGCGATTACAAATTTCTGCAATGGCCGGAACCGGATCGATGCTCGTGCATGATGTGGTGCCGACGGTTGCCACGGTGCAAAAAGGAAGCCTCCCGACGCGCCGATCCTCCGCAATGGCTTGGGCTAATGCTTCGGGCTTCATGCGAAATTCATCATCCACCGGAATCCGGCGAATGCCTTCCATGCCGATGCCGATGAGTAGCGCGGCTTTGTCGATGGACGAATGCGTGTACTCAGAAATGTAAAGCCGCAGTCGCGGCAACTCATTTCTGCCCGACATGCCGCGCTCGCGAATTTGCAAATCAACAAACTGCTCGCGCGCTGCGGCGAGTGCGTGCAGCGTGCTATTCGAAGCGCCATCGAAAATGATGCCCCAAAAATTTTCCGGCAAGCCGAGCATCTGCCGCAGCCAACCGAGCGTCACTTCTTCCAACTCGGTCGCTGCCGGACACGATTGCCACACCATGCCGTTGATGTTGAACGCCGTGGCGAGCAGATCGCCGAGAATGCCCGGCCCGCTGCCGGACGAAGTGAAATAGGCGAAGAAGCGCGGATGGTTCCAATGCGTCATCCCCGGCATGATGATGCGATCAACGTCCGCGAGAATATCGGCCATCGTCTCGCCCTTCTGCGGCGGCGACGGCGGAAGTTGGCGGCGAATGTCGCCCGGATTGATATTGGGGAAAACAGGATGACTTTCAATCTCTTGCAGAAAATCCGCCACCCAGTCAATGAGCTGGTGACCGTGCCGGCGGAATTGCTCCGCCGGCATATCACCGGAGGCATGATTGTTATGAGGAGGAGATAATGCGTCTTTCAAAGGTGCTCCTTGCAATAAACGAGCGCGAAGTCGGACTTGTGCACAGACATTACAAATTTTAGAAAATCGCCACGCACAAGTCCGACTTCACTAATCACATTTCGCGCGCTTCATGGGGAAGTCGATTTTTTTCAATTTGCCCTTGCTCATCCCTTCGATCGCCGCCGCGAGCGAGCCGTCTTTTTCCAAACGATAAATGATGCGTTGCGGAAAATCGTGTTCGGGGTTTTCAAATACCGCTTCTTGGTTCTCAAATTTCACAAGCTTGAACGAAGCCTCCGCTTGGCCGGAGGGTTTGGCAATATAAAAAATATTGCCCTCCTGCTCGCGTAATTGTAAAAATTCAAACGCCACGGTTTTGCCGCCGGCCACCGTGCGGCTCATTCCCAGCATGGTTTGTCCGGATGGTTTCATCCATTGCTCGAGAGACTCGCGCCCGCCGCCGCTGCCATCCCAACAGCCGGCGAGCCAGGCAAAATCGGCGATGGTGTTTTTTTTCTCCTGCGCCGCTGCCGTTCCAAAAATCAGCAGACAGGCGCAGAGCAGCGAGTAATGTTTCATGGTCATGCTTTCCTCCGATTTGGGTTCATTTTAAATCTACAAAGGTTTTACCCAAATATACAAAACATTACTCGATTGTATTGTAAAAATCCGACAGGCGTTTTTTTCGGGTAAAGTATTCCGACATCTCGTAATCCTGGCTGAAATAAGCCGTGGGGTTCTGTCCGGAAAATTCTTTGAAGTCGTGGATGAAATGCGCCTGATCGTAATACCCGCATTCCGAGGCTATAAAACTCCAATTGACGGCTTGATTGCGCTCGACGGCTTTGAACACTTTCTGGAATCGCAACGTGCGGCAGAGAAATTTCGGGGTTATTCCCACCGCCGTTTGAAACTTGCGCTCGAGCTGTCTCTCACCGATGCCGAGATTTTGCCGCAGCCGCTCTATCGATACCAATCCTTCTCTGGCAACGATTGTTTTCACCGCAGTATTCACGAGATGATCGGCGTTGTTCCGTTGTTCCAAGCGCGCGAGCAGGGCCGTTTCAATGATACGGATGCGCTCTCGCACCGAACGCGCCGATTGGATTTTATCTGCCAACTCCTTTCCGGCGCGATTCCAAACGCTGTCGAAGCCGATAATTTGGTCGGTCAATTCATTGAGCGGAAATTGAAAAAATGGATAAGCGCCACCGGGATGAAAGCGCACGCCGAAGAGTTTCACTCGCCCAGTCGGCTCGATCATCGCATAGCGCCGCATCTGGCCGGCGATGAGCGTTTGCGGTTGAATCTCGAGCGCGCGGTTTGAATGATACCGCTTGAACGCGTCGGCTAAATTAAAAATCAGCTCGACACAACCATCGGGCAAAATTCTTTCCGGCGAAGCCTCCGAATATTTCTCGTGGCCCTCCAACGTCCAAAAGCATTCGATGTATTTGGCAAGATACGGACTGGGTGGAATCGCTCGGTAGCGCATATTGGGAATCTACAACCTCGTTAAATTCGAAAAGGATTTCCAATATGGACGGCGAGAGCGCAAAAACGTTTATAGGCAGGATTTCATTTCTTTCTCAAATAAAGCAGGTCAAATTGAACATTCCAGGTTTTGCCACCATCCGTAGATATTTCACCGAATTGCCGGACGCAATCCGGCCCGAGATTGAACAGCGTCATGCGACGCAGTTGCTTGTTCCCATCGGCCCCGGCCGGCTCGATAAGAAATTCCATGCGCTCATTTTTGAACTCACCGGTGTATTCAGTGATATTGCCGCGATCATTCACCCACGTTTGCTGCCATTGACGGCGCGTGGCATTGTAGATGTTGAAGCTTTTGCCGTTCATTCCAAACGTGCCGGTCCAATTTTCGAAAACAACGCAATCGCCTAAGATGAGCTGCACGCTGCTCTTTCCCGCGGGCTGCCCACTGGCGGTTTGAACGTCCCACTCGCCGAGCCAAAAATCGAATTGCCGATACTCAGGCGAGGCCGTGCAGGGCCTCGCCGCTTTTTGCGCTTGTGATAGGAGCTCTTTAAAGCGCGGATCATTGCGCAAGCTGGCCAAATCCGCATCGCCGCTGATTTGCTCCGGTTGAAAAAAGCCCGTCGACACGATTTTGTTCAACACCTCGAACGCCTTGTCTTTGCCGTTCATGCGCGCGTACGCACAAGCGAGATTGTATTGTGCAATCGGATTGCCGTTGTTGAGCGCGACGGCTTTCTCATAAGCCGCTGCCGCCTTCTCATATTTGCCCAGCGAAAGCAGCGCAGCGCCCAATTGATTCCATGCTTGAAAATTGGCCGGCTCTTTTTTGGTGATGTTCTCGAAAGCTTTTGCCG
>JBOHQZ010000735.1:0-3895 GCA_050732275.1 bacterium | reverse complement strand
TCTCTGCCGCCGGCAACGTTCAGCGTAAAGTCTTCGCCGTCACGCGGCAATGGGCCAATGCCGAAATCCGGCAGGCGCAAAAGATGTGCGGCGCGGAGCGTGTGATAGCGTCCATAACGCCATTGGCTCAAATCCGAACCAAATTCGGCCTGCAGCTTGCTGGTGCTCTCGGTAAAAACTTGACGCATGCGATTATAAAGATTTTCCACGGCCGGCGTTTGCGGATCGTCAAACCACTTCGAGCCGGGTTGCTCTTGAATCAGCGCCAACAGGATGCGGCGCGGCGGATACATGTATGACACGCCATCCTTTTGGAAATGCTTCGACCAAATTGCCTCATCGAAAATATCCCAAAACGCATGATAAATCGCCGGCGCGACGCGATGCGTGCGAAAGCTGAAATCCCAACCGCGCAAACTGTCGAGCGCAGCCGCAACGATTGTCGTCGCGTTGTCGCCGGGCTCAAATGCTTTCAAAAGAGTCGGTGTCAGCGTTCTGGCCACGACGGAATGCACGTCAAGCTGTGCGGCTTTCATATCTTCGATGGAAATTTTGCGATCCGCGCTCAACAACTCGTTAATTCGCATGCCGCGATATGGCGCTTCAAAATTCCAATCGTAAAAAATCGGATAATTGTCCGGCGTCGGTTTTTGATTACACGACTCGACAAAGCCTTCGGGCGGATTGAACGCGTGTGGCAATTTCTCGAACGGCACAAAACTATTCGGCGAAGGCGCGTTCAAAATTTGATCGGCGCGAGGCGAGCCGGGCCAGGCCTGCGACGGATCGTTGGCCTCGCCGGGGCCGAATGATCGGGCCGCGGTTTTGATCGGCATCAGGCCGGCGGAATACATGCCGACGTTGCCTTGCCGGTCGACGTAAGCGAAGTTTTGCGCCGGATTTCCATAATGTCGGAGCGCGGCGCAAAAATCGGAAAAATTTTTAGCGCGATCGAGGTCATAAAAAACGCGCCACTCATTGCCGGAAAGATGTCCGGTCCAGCGCATGGCATAATCGACGCCGTCGCGATTGACGATTGGCCCGAGACGGCTCCAGCGAATGCTGATTTCCTGCGGCGGCCGATCTTTGACGGGAATTTGCTCGTGGCTGATTTCTATCGACTCGGGCTTGCCTTCGATGTTGGCAAATTTTCCGGAACTGTCGAGATCGATTTTGTAATAATCCAAAACATCCCAGCCGCAGTTGGTCACGCCCCACGCGATGTCGCGATTGAAGCCTATGATCACATCCGGCGAGCCGGGAAGCGTCATGCCATAGACCTCAACGCCGGGCGCGTGCAGATCGACTTCATACCAATAATTCGGCAAGCTGTGGCCGAGGTGCGGATCGTTAGCGAGCATGGCGTGGCCGCTGGTGCTCTTCGCAGCGCCGACCGCCCAGTTGTTGCTGCCAAGCATCGGCGGTTCGGCGTCGTCGTGAAATTTAACGTAGTCCCCGCCCCTTGTGGGCGGCTGTTGAAAGCGATCATTTCTCACTTCAACAGTGCCCCACAAGGGGGCAGGACTACGAAAATTCGGAAAAAAATAATTGAATCCTGAATAGGTGACGGGAACATCGCGAAACAATCCGGGGTAAATCGGCGCCGGACAGGTGTCTTCAATTGGAAAAAGCTCTTGCAAAACTTCCGGGGAGTAAGCGCGGCGCAAACGTTCGAATGCCAATTCCGAGCTATACCACGAGAGTTGGCGCGCCATGTATTTGAGCAGGTAAGCGCTGTTTTGCGGCTGCCAGCGGGATGGCGAAAAATTGAGCAGCTTGAACTCCAAAGGATAATCGGCAGGCGAGAGTTGTTCGATAAAATAGTTGACGCCGGCAGTATATCTCTCCAAAGTGTGATAGGCCGGATGCGAGCGGTCGGCGGCGGCATAAGCGCGGTCAGCCGCATCGCGAAATCCGTTTCCTAAAAAGAAACGATCGGATGGCAGAGCCACGGCGCCAACGACTTCGGACAATCGGCCTCGGATGGAGCGCACGATCATTTCCATTTGGAAAAGCCGCTCGCGCGCGTGCAGATAGCCGACGGCGACCGGCAAATCCTCCGCGCTTTCGGCAAACATGTGCGGCACGCCGCGGCGGTCGAGCAGAATTTTCACTTGGCCTTGCAAATCCGGTATATTTAAATCAACCTTTGAGGAATGGGTAAAACCTGCGGCCGGTTGAAGAAAGCCTCGTAACGGATCGAAAAATTTTGCGGGCGGCGGCAACGGCCCGAGCGGGCGATGAATCAAAAACAAATATCCCCCGAGCAAAAGCGCTGGCAAAAACAGCTTGACGGATTTTGGCATGGGCACGAAAGTGATTTTAGTATTCTTTTGAATTGACAATTGTTAATTGACAATTAGCAATTGACAATTCATTAAAATCGGAGTATCGCTTCGTTGCTCCGCTCCTCGCAATGACTGTAATATTAATCCAAGACGAATAATAGTTTCTGACAAATCGTTCACCAATCTGAATAAAATGCCGCAAAAAGTCAAGAGGTTTGTTGAAACCATCATAGTGCCTCAGTTGTTGGCGGACCACCGCTCATGTCATGTTGGAAACATCTTTTTTGTTGTCAAACACAGTGCTGGATTTGAAAAAGATTCTTCCAGAATGACATCGTCTCCACAGGTAACTGGAGGATTACAAATCAATATTAAGTCGGCGCCAGCAAATTCACGCTAAAATATTCCTGATTATCCTGCCAGCGTTCCACGAGCCGAAAGCCGGTTTGCGCGCAGATTTTGTTGATTTGTTCCAAACTATATTTATGGGAATTTTCCGTATGAATCGTCTCGCCTTTGGCGAAATGGAACGAACGATCGAGGCGACCGACGTAAACCTCTTGTTCCACCGTGCTGCGCAGGTGCATTTCGATGCGGCTTTGCGCGGCATGGTAAAAAGCCGCGTGCTCGAAAAGATCGAGGTTGAATTGGCCGGCCAGCTCGCGATTGATGCGGCGCAGCAGGTTTAGATTGAACGCGGCGGTGATGTCTTGGGCATCATTGTAAGCCGCGTGCAAAACTCGCGGTTCTTTTTGCATGTCGGTGCCGAGCAAAAAATAATCATCGTCATTGAGCTGCCGGCGAATGTTTCGCAGCAACGTGTTCGCTTGCTGCGGCTCGAAATTGCCGAGGCTGGAGCCGAGAAAAATCACCAGTTTTTGGGTAAAATGCTCCTCGGCAATGCGACGAAAACCGGCGTTATAATCTGCCACGTACGCGGTGACGAGCAATTCCGGATAATCGCGTAGGAGTTGCTTGGCGCTATGAGCCAGAATCGTCGGGGAAATATCGATGGGAAAATAATGCAAATTATTTTGGCGCGCGATGAGCGCCTCGATAAGCAGCCGCGTCTTGGTCGAGCTGCCGCTGCCCAGCTCGACCAGCGCCATGTCGCCATGGGAGCGCGCGACGATTTCCGGCGCATAGCGTTGGAGAATTGCGCGCTCGGTGCGCGTCAAGTAATATTCGGGCAATGCGCAAATTTTTTCAAACAGTTTCGAGCCGGCGTCGTCGTAAAAGTATATTGGGGGAAGGGTTTTCGGTTTGGCGGAAAGACCGGCGAGCACGTCTTTGGCAAAACTCGGCGCAGCTTCGGTTATCGTTTCCACTTCAATTTGCAAGCGCGCGTCGAGCGCGGCGTCGAAGTGCATGGGAGTGGCTCCGTCATTTACAGATGAGAGGATAAAGATGAATTAGTAGTCGGCCAGCCGAATGCCGGTAAATGGCCAACGTTTGTCGCATTGGAAGAAATTGCGATACGTGAGGCGAATGTGATGGCGCGGCGTGGCGCACGAGCCGCCGCGCAACACCATTTGGTTGCTCATGAATTTGCCATTGTATTCGCCCAACGCACCGGCTTCCTGGCGATAGCCGGGATAACCCAAATA
>JBOHQZ010000734.1:0-3903 GCA_050732275.1 bacterium | reverse complement strand
GTTTGAGCGCGCGAAACAACTGGCTTTTCACCGTGCCCTCGGAAATCTTCAGCGCTTTCCCGATTTCGGCCAGCGGCATGTCCTCGTCGTGGCGCAAAATAAAAACCGTTCGCTGTTGCGGCGAGAGCATATCGAGCGCGCGGCGCAGGTGAGTTCGCATCATTTCCGCTTCGGTCATTATTTCCGGATTGGCAGCGGGATCATAAGACGGAATGGGCTGATGCGTTTCGTCACCATCGAAGCTTTCGCGCAACTCCATTTCCGAAAGCGCCTTTTTGCGCCGCCGGTTCAGACAGAGATTGACGACGATGCGATGCATCCAGGAACTGAGCTGCGCCTCGCCGCGAAAGTCGCCGATACTGCGAAAGACTTTGATGAACGCTTCCTGCGAAATGTCCTCCGCCTCCTGCGCGTTGCCCAAAAGGCCGAAGGCGAGGTTGAATAACCGCTGCTTGTGACTTTCCACCAACTCGCGAAACGCTGACGTTTCGGCCGCCTGCAGTCGCCGAATCAGCTCTTTCTCATCGTTTGCCATGCATGACCTTGATTGCATTTCGACGCTTCTAAACAAGTCACTGACCGGTCACTTAAAACCCGATACATCTAAATATTCAGGCGTTTCAGTGACCGGTCAGTTTCGCTTGTTTGTAGAAAGAACTCAGCTACAATGAAGCGCTGACTGATCGCCGGATTCCTCAATTTCCGAATAGCGCTTTATTGCAGCGACCGGTCAGCATTTCGGAGCAACTTGAGACTCACCTACGACCTTGACTTTTCCTAACAGTAAGACGTGAAGAGCGCGCCGGAGGTTTACAAGCTTTTCTTTGAATTTTAAAAGATCGCTGCCGGAGCGGTTTCTGTTGACTGCGCGCAAAAAACTCTGTATATTGAGAAGTAGCAAATGACAATCACCTCAATCACCCATTTTCAGGGAGGAGATCATGCAGTTCCTTTTATTCCTCGCCATTGCGCTGATCGCGTTTGGCACTTATTTCGCTTCCCGTAACCGCCCCTTGGCAGCCAGAGGCGCGGCGGGAGTGGCGCCGATTGTTGGCGTCGTCGCTCTGCTGGCGGCCGTGGGATCATGTTTGACCGTCGTTCCGGCCGGACACGTCGGCGTCGTCGACTTCTTCGGCACCGTCTCGCCCAACACGTTGAAGGCCGGCATCAATCTCGTCAACCCGCTGGCTAATGTTGTCAAATTTTCGGTGAAAACGCAAGAGCTTAAAGAAACCATGCAAGTGCCATCGAAGGAAGGGCTAACCGTGCAACTGGAAGTGAGTGTGCTCTATCACCTCAATCCAGAGCAGGCCGCCGAGGTTTACAAGACCATTGGGCCAAATTACGCGCAGATCATTCTCGAGCCGCAATTTCGCTCGGTCAGCCGTGGCGTCACGGCCGGTTTCGAGGCCAAGGCACTCTATACTTCCGAACGCGAGCTCTTGGCCAACCAAATTCAGGAGCATTTGCGCAAAATCGTCGAACCGCGCGGCATCACGGTCGAAAGCACACCGCTGCGCCAGGTCGGGTTGCCAGCGGGCCTATCCGAATCCATCGAAGCAAAATTGCGCTCCGAACAAGAAAGCCAGCGCATGGAATTCGTGCTGACCAAGGAAAAGCAGGAAGCCGATCGCAAAAGGATTGAAGCGCAGGGCGTCGCCGATTTTCAAAAAATCGTTGCCCAAGGCCTTAGTGATCAATATTTGCGGTGGAAAGGCATTGAAGCCACGGAAAAACTGGCCAATTCGCAAAATGCCAAAGTCGTCGTCGTCGGTTCGGGCAAAGACGGTTTGCCGTTGATTCTCGGCAATCAGTGAACCACCGCAAAGGTGTTGGATTGATGGAATTTTCATTACTCTATCAATCCAATACTCTTTTCAAAAAGCGCTTGATTTTTTGCCTCGCGCTATCTACATTTATTCTAGACCGTAGGGGTGTCCCGCCTGGCGGGACTGAGAGCATACCCTCGGAACCTGATCTGGATTATACCAGCGTAGGGAAACGGTCGAAGCAGTTGAACGGATAATTTTTTTCTGCCTCGTTTTCAAGCAGCCGTTTTCTCTTGCTTGGTCTCTCCAAGTCAGGGAAACGGCTTTTTTATTTCGAATAATAGGCGATAGGCGAAGTCCGACTTGGGCACGGCGACGTTTCGAACTTTGCAAGATTCTGCTGCCCAAGTCGGACTTCAAAAAATTTTGCTCGGAGACGAGGTCATGAAAAACGCAATTATATTTTGGTTTGCCGCCATCTTTTTATTCTGCAATATAGCCGCAGCTCAACAACTTGCGACTATTTCAGGAGCAGTACGTGATGATGAAACCGGGAATGCACTTGTGGGTTGCAACATCGTGGTCGAGGGCACGACAATCGGCGCGACGACGGATGCGCAAGGAAATTTTCAGCTCACCGGCGTGTCTTATGGCAAAGCAAAGCTCATGGCCAGCTTTATCGGCTACGAAACGAAACGCCGCCAGATTGAGATTGCACAACCCAACGTGCTGGCCAATTTCCGCCTAGCGCCAGCAGCTATTGCAGGACCAGCGGTGACGGTCGTTGCAACCCGAGGCCGTGAGCGAGAAACACCGGCGGCATTTTCCACGCTGACGCAAAACGACATTCAAGCACGATACGCCGCCCAAGATGTTCCGGTGTTGTTGAGCGAGCTGCCGTCCACGAAATTTTATTCCGAAAGCGGCAACGGCGTCGGCTACAATTATCTTTCCATTCGCGGGTTCGACCAGCGGCGCATTTCGGTGCTCATCAACGGCGTGCCGCAGAACGATCCGGAGGATCACAACGTCTACTGGGTGGATTTTCCGGATTTGTTGGCGAACGTGGAGGATATTCAAGTGCAGCGCGGCGCCGGCAGCGCCTTCTATGGGCCGCCGGCCATCGGCGGGTCGGTCAACATCATCACCTCACACTTTTCGCCGGAGCGCGCTATCAGCGCTTACGTTGGCGGCGGCACGGATGATACGCGCCGCTATTCCATTGCGCTGAACAGCGGGCTATTGCGCAACAAGTATATGTTATTCGCGCGCTTCTCGCGGATTCAAAGCGATGGCTATCGCGACCGCTCGTGGGTCGATTTCAAAAGTTATTTTCTCGGCGCCGCGCGCTTGGGCGAAAAGTCGACCACACGCTTGCATTTTTATGGTGGGCCGATTGAAGATGGCCTAGCTTATAACGGCTTGCCCAAATTTTCAAAAAGAAATCAAGAGCTGCGCAGAAAGAATTTCAGCTATTTTGAATTAAACAACACCGGCGATTCTCTTGCTTTTTTCGTAAACCGGCGCAACGATGAAATCGAGAATTTCAACCAGCCGCATCTCGAGCTCATTCATGAATATCGCGCGAACGATCGTTTACGGTTGAACAATACGATTTTCTGGATACGCGGATATGGGTTTTTTGACTACAACGGCTCATGGGCGCCGATCTCTTATTTTCGTCTCAAGCCGGAATTTGGTTTTGCTGCCACCGCTACACATCCGGATACCACTTACGTTGACAGCTTGCTCATCCGCGCTTATGTAGGCAACATTCAATTCGGCTGGTTACCGCAAATCACCTGGCAGCACGGCCGCGGCGATTTGACGGTTGGCGCCGAGCTGCGCGCACATCGCTCTTTGCATTGGGGCCGCATTCAAGACGGCGATGGCGGCTTGCCGCGCGCGGTTGCCGGCGAGTTTCGCGATTTGAATTATATCGGCCGGCGGCGCTATTACGAATATCGCGGCGCCAAGAATATTATCTCGCCTTATGTTCACGCTGCGTATCTGCTGCAGCCGGGTTTGAATGTGAGGTTCGATCTGCAATGGGCGCATTTGCAGTACCGGCTTTATGACGAAAAATTTATCGGCACGGCGTTTACGCGGCCTTACAATTTTCTGAATCCCAGGG
>JBOHQZ010000733.1:0-3912 GCA_050732275.1 bacterium | reverse complement strand
GACGGTACAAGTAAACGCCGGCCGCTGCTGCTTGCCCGGCCTGATTGCGCCCGTTCCACCGCACTTGATGGCGGCCCGGCCGCAGATCACCTTCAACCAGCGTGCGCACGAGCTGGCCGGTCTCCGAGTAAACTTGCAGCGTCACTTTTCCAACTGCCGGCAGCGTGAAGCTGATCATCGTGCCGGGATTTCCCGCCAGCCGCGTTCTGGCTTCGCCCGCGAACGGATTGGGATAGTTCGGCGCCAGCGAGATGGTCGCAGGTATAGTCGCATCATTTGCAGCGTCGCCGTCATTTGAGACGCTTTTAGCGGCGCCGGGTGTCGTCGCATTCGCAACATTGGAATACGCGGAATTACCGCTGGCATTGAACGCGCGAATGCGATAAAAATACGTCACACCTGCTGTCAAGCCAGTATTGGAATAATTCGTGACACCCGCGCCGACAGAGTCAATTTCAGCATAAGTGCCTGCCGCACCGGCCTTGCGCTCGATCTTGAAGCCGCCTTCGTTATTTGAGCTGTCCGCCCACGTCAGGTCGATCTGGCTACTGCTGACCGTGCTCGCGATCAAGTTGCCTGGAGCTTTCGGCAAGGCCGGCAGCGTCGTGGTGTTCGTTTGGTTCGAATAAGTGGAATGACCACTGGCATTATAAGCGCGCACGCGATAGTAATACGTTTTGCCTGCGGTCAAGCCGGTGTTCAAATAGCTCGTCACGTTCGGGCCGACTGTCGCAATTTGCCCAAACGCACCGCCTGCCGAAGCCTTGCGCTCGATTTTGAAGCCGGTTTCGTTGTTGGCGCTATCCGCCCACACCAGATTGATCTGATGCTTACTCACGGCAGTGGCGGTTAAATTGACCGGCGCCTTTGGTAGGCTTGGCAGCGTCGTGGCGTTCGTTTCATTCGAATAAGCGGAATGACCACCGGCATTATAAGCGCGCACGCGATAGTAATACGTTTTGCCTGCGGTCAAGCCGGTGTTCGAATAGCTCGTCACGTTCGGGCCGACTGTCGCAATTTGACCGAACGTGCCGGCGGGCGAAGCCTTGCGCTCGATTTTGAAGCCGGCTTCGTTGTTAGCGCTATCCGCCCACACCAAATTGATCTGATTCTTACTCACGGCGGCGGCGGTCAAATTGCCCGGCGCCTTCGGTGATTTCGGCAGCGTCGTCGCATTTGCTTCATTGGAATAAGCCGAATGGCTATCCACCTTGTAAGCGCGCACGCGATAGTGATACGTTGTGTTGGCGCTCAAGCCGGTGTTCGAATAGCTCGTCACGTTGGCACCGACAGTCGCAATTTGCGCGTAAGTGCCCGCGGCCCCAAGCTTGCGTTCGATCTTGAAACCGGTTTCGTTGTTCGCATTATCCGTCCATGTGAGATTAATTTTCCCGCTGTTTACGGCGGCGGCAGTCAGGTTGCTTGGTGTCGCCAGCGGATCGGCGGACGTGGTGGCATTGGCTTCATTGGAAAGAGCCGAATTGCCGCCCGCATTGTAAGTGCGTACTTGAT
The DNA here is from genome assembly GCA_050732275.1 of bacterium. Classification (GTDB taxonomy): domain Bacteria; phylum Zhuqueibacterota; class Zhuqueibacteria; order Zhuqueibacterales; family Zhuqueibacteraceae; genus Zhuqueibacter. The sequence continues at coordinate 2,400 of JBOHQZ010000733.1, read as the reverse complement.
AAAAATACTTAGTGTTCGCCGACAAACCAAGGTTCGAATAGGCCGTCACATTCGCGCCTACCGAGTCAATAACGGCATAAGCTCCGCCCGCACCGGTTTTGCGTCTGATAATGAAGCCAAGCTCGTTGCCCGCATTATCCAGCCACGAGAGGTTGATCTGGGTGCTGCTCACCGTCGTGGCGGTCAAACCGCTCGGGCCGGCCGGTGAACTGGGCAGTGTCGTGGCGCCGGCAGCGTTTGGGTAGGCCGAATTGCCGCTCGCGTTAAAGGAGCGTATGCGATAGGAATAGGCGGTGTTCGGGGTTAAACCCGTGTTTGAATAGCTCATAATATTCGCACCGACCGTCGCAATCTGGGTGTAGGTGGCCGCCGTGCTGAGTTTGCGTTCGATCTTGAAGCCGGCTTCATTCGACGCGTTATCTGTCCACGCCAGATCGATCTGATTCTTGCTCACCGCGGCTGCCTGCAAATCGCTTGGTGTTTCCGGCGGATTGGGCAGCGTCGTCGCATTCGCTTCATTCGAATAGCTCGAATTGCCGGTGAGATTGAAAGCGCGCACGCGATAGAAATATTGGGTGCTCACCTCCAAACCCGTGTTCGCATAGTTCGTCACATTGGCGCCGACCGTGGCGATCTCGGCATAAGTGCCGGATGGACCGATTTTAAGCTCGATCTTAAAGCCGTTTTCATTACTGGCATTATCCGCCCAGGCAAGATTGATTTTATTGTTGCTGACGGCGGTTGCTGTCAAGCTCCCCGGCGCCGCGGGTGGATCGTTCAACGTCGTGGCATTGGCGGCATTGGAATAAGCCGAATTGCCGCCGGCATTGTAAGCGCGCACTTGATAAAAATACTCGGTGCTCGCGGCCAAACCGAGGCTCGAATAGATTGTTACGTTCGCGCCCACCGTATCAATAACGACATAGGTCCCGCCCGCACCGGTTTTGCGCTCGATAATAAAGCCAAGCTCGTTGCCCGTATTATCCTGCCAGGCGAGATTGATCTTGGTATTGCTCACTGCAGTCGCTGATAAACCGCTCGGTGCGTTTGGCGGATTTGGCAGCGTCGTAGCGTTAGCAATGTTGGAATAGCCTGAACTGCCACCCGTGTTGTAGGCGCGTATACGATAGGAATAAGCCGTGTTTCCATTTAAGCCCATGCTCGAATAGCTCGTCGCATTCGCGCCGACCGTGGCAATTTCGGTATAAGTCACCGCCGCGTTGAGCTTGCGTTCGATCTTGAAGCCGTCTTCGTTATTGGAGTTGTCTGACCACGCGAGATCGATCTGATTCTTGCTTATCGTCGTGGCGATCAAAGCGCCCGGTGCGGCCGGTGAAGACGGCAGCGTCGTGGCGTCCGCTATGTTTGAAAACAATGAAGGGCCATCGGCATTGTAAGCGCGCACACGATACAAGTAAGCGGTGTTCGGACTTAGGCCCATGCTCAAATAAGCCGTCACATTCGCGCCAACCACGGCGATCTGTGTGTAAGTGGCCGCCGAGCTTAGCTTGCGTTCGATCTTGAAACCAACTTCGTTGGCCGCATTATCCGTCCACGTGAGATTGATTTGAGCATTGCTCACCGCGGCTGCCTGCAAGCCGCTCGGCGCCATGGGTGGATCAGGCAGCGTCGTGGCGTTTGCTTCATTCGAGTAGCTCGAGTTGCCGGTGAGATTGAAAGCGCGCACGCGATAAAAATATTGGGTGTTTGCGGTCAAGCCTTTGCTCGAATAAGACACGGTGTTTGCGCCTACCGTGGCAATCTGAGCATACGTGCCCGCCGCCCCAGTCTTGCGCTCGATCTTGAAGCCGGTTTCATTGCTTGCATTATCCGTCCACGTGAGATTGATTTGACGGTTGCTGACGGCGGTTGCCGTTAAATTGCTCGGCGCGGCGGGTGGATCTATCTTCGTCGTGGCATTTGCTTCATTGGAAAAGTCCGAATTGCCGCCGGCATTGTAAGCGCGCACTTGATAAAAATACTCGGTGCTCCCGGCCAGACCGAGGCTCGCATAGTTTTTCACGTTTGCGCCCACCGTGTCGATGACGGCATAAGTTCCACCCGCACCGGCTTTGCGCCTGATGATAAAGCCCAACTCGTTGTTCGCATTATCCTGCCAGGCGAGATTGATCCTGTTATTGCTCACCGTAGTGGCGGTCAAATTGCTCGGCGCGGCCGGCGGATTCGGCAGCGTCGTGGCGCTGGCGACATTGGAATAAATTGAATTGCCGCCCGCATTGAGGGCGCGCACGCGATAGTTATAAGCCGTGTTCACGGCCAAGCCGGTGTTCGAAAAGCTCGTCACGTTCGCACCAACCGTGGCGATTTCAGTGTATGTGACCGCCGAGTTAAGCTTACGCTCGATCTTGAAGCTGGTTTCATTGCTGGAGTTGTCTTGCC
>JBOHQZ010000732.1:0-3912 GCA_050732275.1 bacterium | reverse complement strand
AAATTCAGAATGAGCCCTTTAAAAATTATTATTATTGGCACAACAGCTTTGTTACGAATCTCATCGTTGATTTATGCAGCAGCTCGACTTGGAAAGCTCATCTTGAGAAAATGGCGCCGCTGAAAGCGCAGGGCCTTTCGCTAACCTTGACCCGGCTCAATACCCCGGTGACGCTGAAAGCCGCACGAGAATTGTTGGTTGACCTTCTTCACCAGGGTGCGAGCATGGTCAACGACGGCCGGCTCGAAATTCCCAAGGAAATAAAAATTCAGGCGGAGAAACGCGTTGGCGGCATGGCGTGGCAACGGCTTGAAGATTGGGAGTACTTGATTAACGACTATCAAAGCAGCTCGGAGGCTGAGAAGCTCGCCGCGGTCAACTGGTTTTTCAACCAGAACATTACAGCGCAACATGACGGCAAGGGGAGCGACTACTGGCAATCGCCGATTGAAACTCTGGCGCGAGGCTTGGGCGACTGCGAAGACTTTGCCATAGCGAAATACGTATCGCTGCGGCTTCTGGGATTTTCCCTCGAACAGTTGCGAATCGCCGTGGTCGAGTTACCCAACTCCAAAGGCATCGGCCACGCGGTCGTATTCTTCTATCCGCTCAACGAGAATGACCCCTGGGTGCTCGACAACGAGATCTCCCCGAATGGATTCATTGATAACCATTTTCAGCGGCTGAGCAAAAGAATAAAACTCCATAAGATGAGGCCAATCGTGGGGATTAATGAAAACTTTTTGGCGCCGTTTCATGAAGGCCAGAACAACAAATTGGTGAACCATCTCCTTGCCAGATTTATCACCGTGCTCATCAACACCCAACGGCTGTTGCCGCGAAGCAGTGTACAAGTCAAGCTCGGCTTCACGAACCCACATCAATATGGAGCTTGCTCTACATCTTCATGGGATTGATGGCGGCGGCTTTTCTCTTTAACTTGACAAGGAAATTCATTTCAACATTTATTCAACGAAAAGGAGGTTTGAAATGCGGTTACGAAATAAGCTGATGATTTTGACTCCGCTTGCCGGATTGATCGGCGTGCTTTTTCGCGTGGTTGTGGGTGAAACGCAAGCGCTCCCGAATCCGGAAGTGCCGGTTCTTTCCGGGCCGGCCAATGGCGTCGTGATGAGCGGAGCAAACGGCTGGGTTACATTCAGCGCGGTCATGAACCAACCGCCGCCGAACGGCGTCGTGCGCCAATACACCGACTATTTTGAAGTTTGCATTGCGCGTGCCACCGATGTCTGTGGCGCAGGAATGTCCGAGGTCTGCAAGTTCGATACGCCGCTCGGAAAGCACGGTGTGAGATATCTCGCGGTGGCCTCGATTCAGATTCCTCCGGAGTTCAGCGGGCAAATGATTTTCTGGACAATGCGTGCCGGGAGCAAAACGAATAATAACTGGAGCAATTGGGCGCCGCGCCAATCGTTGACCTACACCTGGAATCCCAAGCCCTCGACAGCACCGAAGCGCTGCCGGCAGGTTCCCGGCGGCGGAGGCAATGGTGGAGGAGGCAATGGGGAACCCTACACCTTCGGTTGGGAAACGCCCATTACGCAACGAGAAAAAAATGATTTTCAGTTGCCGGATCAATGTGCAGTGGGCAAGACGCTGCAGCAAATCGTCACTCAACTCGGCTGTTCCATCCGATCCGATAATCAAGCTTGTGTCTCGTGCCACAATACCGGCACGGCAACTGCCAATGTCCGCTTGGACAACTTGATGGGAAAGCAGGATTTTATCAATAGAAATTACCTTATGCGCTTTCTGAGCAGCAACAACACCAAGCCGCAGAACTTGAAAAACTTTTTTCAAGACTGGCAAAATCGCGGCTTCCCGGATTGATTGCTCGTCGTTGCGCCTTCAGGCGTTGGAGGTTTGGATTGAACGAGAGCTTCAACCACGTTACACGGTTTTGTGCTAATGCCAAACGCTTGACGCCTAAAGGCGAAACTACAAACGACTACAAACGAGATAAAATTTAAATTATGAAAATTTCAATCATCTCACAGATCATGCTGAGCTGGCTCGTCTTAACAACGCCGGCGGTGGCGCAAGACTTGAGCGTGCAGACAAATTTTGCGAACGAGCAGTGGATCGAGCCGGATAAAACGATCACGCTGCAATTGAGCCGCGTGGTGCCACCGTCCGAGGGCAAGATCGCCGTGTTCATCGGCGCAGCCGACTTTACCGATTTGTTCATTCATTCGAGCCAGACGATGGATTATTCACCGGCGATTTTGCCCTTGCCGGCCGGCGAAACCACGTTGACGATTTATCTGGTTTCACCGCAAAATGAATGGCGGGAAATCGGCCGCTTTCCGCTAAAGATTTTGACGCGAGCGGGATTTAAAAAGGCAAGTGTCGAACCCAAGCTCAATGTCAATAATCAGGGCCAGGTTGCTGAAGGGCATTTTCCGGACAGCAACCGGCCGCTGCGTTCCACTTATCAGGATTTGAGCGGCCAAATCAATCTCACCACCGATCACGCCAAGGGCAATTTCAACGCCCAAAGCCAATGGCTGGTGGTCGGCGTGAGCAATCAAAACGAGGCAATTCGTTTTAGCGAACGAGGCCAGGCCGCGCCGAAAACCGATTTAGCGAGCTATTTGGCTCAAATGCAAAAAGGCGTCGTGCAATTGTCGTTGGGCCACATTCAGCACGGACGGCATCGTTTTCTCATCAACAACTACGGCAGCCGCGGGCCGATGCTCAAGGCCGAATGGGGTTCACGTTTCGATATTTCCGCCGCCGCGATGAACGGCACGAGCATCGCGGGTTGGAATAACTTCGCCGGCTTGAACGACGCGCAGCATCGCATTTTAAGCGGGGCGCTGGGATTGGAGTTTATAAAAAATCGCCCCGGTGCTTTGCGCATGGAAGCGGCATTTATGGACGGCTCGCTTTTGCCGCGCAATCATTTCAATCAAGCCAATATCAATGATGCGGAAAAAAGCCGAGGCGCCGGCTTTCGTTTCGCTGCCAGTGACAATTCGCAGCGCTTGCGATTTGAAGGCGGATTCGCGCGGAGCCGCTTCGATAATCCGAATGACGCCTTGTTGGCGCAAGGGGAGGCGTTGGTGCCGGTGCGCGCCACGACGCGCGACGCCCGTTACGTGGATATGGAGGTTGGAATTTTAAAGAACGCCGCTTTGAGCCAAACCTGGCAAGCCAATCTCAGCGTCGCCGTTCGGCATCAAAGAGTGGACCCGTTGTATCGCAGCCTCGGCACTTACGTGCAAGCGGACTATCTGGAAAATGTCGTCGAAGTACAAGGGCAGGTCGGCGTCATCGCCGCCTCTTACTCGCACGGCCGCTCGGAAGATAATCTCGCCAGGATTCCTTCCGTTCTCAAAACCAAAACCCGGCGCCACGCCGCCAATCTCGCTTTGCCTTTGGCCGCCATTTTCAGCAAATCCGGCGGCCAAAGCAAATGGCTGCCGGCGCTCGCGTATGGATTCGATCAAACGCATCAGCTTGGCGCGTCGTTGCCGCCAAACTCGGGATTCTCGCCAAGCCATGTGCCGGATCAAATGAGTAACAGCCATTTTGCCAATTTCAATTGGCACGGCGCACGGTTGAGCTTCGGATACAATTTGGGCTATCGCACGCAGGACAATCGCCAGCCCGGCCGGGAAAGGGCTGATTTTACCCATCTGATCAACGCTTTCTCTTTGGGATTGGCGCCGATCGCCAAGTTGAATCTCAATTTCAGCCTGGGGCTGGAAAGAGCTGAAAGCAAAGAATCGAAGCGCATCGACAAGACAAAACGCTTTGGCGCCGGCTTTAACTTACACCTGCCGATGAATGCGGTTTTGAACGGCGATTTTTCTGCGACCGGCGCGGAAGATAAAGCCAAAACGAACGAGAGCAGCAACAACAATCTCAGCTTGCAGGGTTCGATTC
>JBOHQZ010000731.1:0-3913 GCA_050732275.1 bacterium | reverse complement strand
TCCACAGATGCTCCTCTTTAAGAGATGTTCGTTAAGTTGTTGTTTGTAATTCGTGCCAAATTCTATGTATCAGACATAAAAGAAAAAATATAATGGATAATTGTTAAATTTACAAGCACTTTTTCCGGTAATGTCAAGGAATTAACAACTGGGTTGGAAATGTGACGATCAAGGGGTTACCCATCAGACATGGTGACAAAATTTTAATGAGGCAAGCGGCAGAATTTACTTGAAAAGTCTTTGTTTTTCTGCACCGCGTGGCGTGGCGCCTGCGGCGCCATCTGCGACAAAGATTTCACTGATAAGTGTCACCTAATCGCAGCGCGCTGATGTCAAACCCGAATCGGCAGGACGACGAAGGGAATGCCTTGCTGATAAAAAATTCTCTGGATGGCGAAAACCGTGTAGTTGTGCAGCCAGCGCGAGAGAAAAGAATCTCTGGGAAAAACCACCTGCCCCCCGAAGCAAACCATGTTAGGAAATCGTTCTGCTAGTTTCGGAGCCATTTTTTCAATCTCATCCGTGACGTCAATGCCGACCGCCGAGAAGCCTTTCGCGTAATAGCCCTCGCGTTTGACGAAATCGACGTAGCGCTCGACTTCGCTTTTGGCCATGGTTTGCAAATGCTCTATTTCCGCCTCGCCCTTGGAATTGCCGGCGGTTTTGCGTTTGCGCCACCAATGACGCACCATGCCGAGTTGCGCCAGAACAAAGGTAATAAACATATTGATGCTATAAAGCACGATCAGAAGTTTAACCGACCCCTGCGTCAGCAACATCATGGCCAAAGCCGCGCTCCCCATGAGCAAGATGCCGTTTTGGCTGACGAACCGATCGTTGAGCATGCTGAACCGATTGGGAAATCAGCGATCGAGCGACATATTAGCCAATACCCGCGGCCCGCCGAGAAAGCCGGTTTGCGCGGCGATGAAAAGTATGGCGGCTTCGGAAATCAGCGTGACCAGCACAAAGATTTGGCCCGAAGGCTGCGGCCAATTTGCCGCCATACTCTCGAAGAGAACGGCGTTCAAAGTTTTTCCGGATTGCGGCGCCACCCGGTAAAGGACATAGGCAAACATCAGCCCCAGTACCGTGAGGGCTAATGACACCGCCATGTAGTTCATGGTGCTTTTCGCCGTTTGCACTTTCGGCTCGCGAATGATCGGCAGGCCGTTGCTGACCGCTTCAATGCCGGTATAGGTTCCGGCGCCCATGCTATACACGCGCAGCAGCAGAAACAATATTCCCGCATATCCAATTTCGGTATGGGACTTTTGCACGTCAAGCCGAGTGGCTGCGACGACGGCGGGAAAGTCCGCCAAATGCGTGACCAGCGCGTACCCGATGCCGATCACATGGGTGAGAATGAAGAGCAAAAAAATCGGCGTTAGAACTACGACGGATTCCCTTACCCCGCGCAAGTTCAGCATCGTGAGCAGCACCACTCCGGCTATGGCAAACTCGAGCTTGAGAGGGTGCCATGACAGCGGCAAAAAGCTGAAAAGAGCGTCAATGCCGCTTGCAATCGATATGGAACCGGCTGCAGCGCCACGCTAACCGCAAACAGAGTCAAGGGTCGAGATCAATGCACGGTTCCCATCATCTTCCGGATGGCCGGCGTCAGCGCCGCTAAAACGACGGCAGCGAGGAGCAGGCCCGCGGCGATGCCGCCATAGAGCGTTGTTAAAACGCCGGCGTCATTCGCGTCAAAGAAGCCGGCGAAATAACCGGCAAGTTTGTTGCCGAGCGCTGCAGCTAGAAACCACACGCCCATCATCAGCCCAAGAACTTTCGCCGGCGCCAGTTTTGTGACCACGCTCAGGCCCACCGGACTCAAGCACATTTCGCCGACGACTTCGAGGAAGTAAAGGCCGATGAGCCACAACGGGCTGATTTTGCCGGCGGCGGTGAGCATCGCAGCCGGAATCATGAGCAGATAACCGGCGCCGATGAACAACAATCCGAGCGTGAATTTCGCGGGGCTTGACGGCTGCCGCTCGCCCATGCGCACCCAGAGCATGGAAAACAGCGGCGCCAAGATGATCACGAAAAATGCCGTCGTCGATTGCAGCCAGCTCGAGGGGAACGTGTAGCCAAACGCTTCGGTGCGCACGAGGCGATCGGCGAAAAGATTGAGGCTGGCGCCTTTCTGTTCATAAGCCGCCCAAAAAAGAATGGTGAAGAGAAAGAAGATGAAGATGGCGCCGACACGCTTCCACTCGGCGGCTGTCAACGGCGGGCGCGCGGCGGCTTTGAGTGTGTCCTTCGGCTTGCGCGTCATTTGTCCGATATGCGCCAGCCGACGCCGGTGTGCGAGATACACGATCAAACCGAGCGTCATGCCGACGCCGGCAGCGCCAAAGCCCCAATGCCAGCTCGAGGCCGGATCGAATCCCAGCGAGGCGAGCCAGCGCTTGAAACCTTCACCCTGTGCGAGATAACCGCAAACGAGCGGCGCCAACACGGCGCCAAGATTGATGCCCATGTAAAAGATGGAAAAGCCGCTATCGCGGCGCGGGTCGTTCTCGCCGTAGAGACTGCCGACCATGGTGCTGATGTTCGGCTTGAGCAATCCAGTGCCGAGTGCGATCAGAACCAAACCCGCATAAAAAAACGGCAATGACGAAAAGACCATGGAGAAATGTCCGCACGCGATGATGATGCCGCCGAGCAACACCGCAAGTCGCGCGCCCAAAATGCGGTCGGCGATCAAGCCGCCGGGCAGTGACATGAGATAAACGGACATGGTGTACGTGCCGTAAAGCGACGCGGCAGTTTTGGTGTCGAACGCGAGGCCGCCGTTGGCGACCGGCGCGACCATGTACAACACGAGAATGGCGCGCATGCCGTAATAGCTGAAGCGCTCCCACATTTCGGTGAAGAACAGCGTCGTCAATCCTTTGGGATGGCCGCCGAGGCCGGAGGTGTCGAGGGAAGTTTTTGTGTTCATGATGAGAATATGTGGAAATCAACCGAAGAGAAATTAAAAGAACTCGATTTTTACAGTTTTAATCCTTCCATTTTTGTATTCAACATAAACAGGATAAACACCATCACCGAAGCCGGTATCGACGGCGACTCCGGCAGAATCAAAAGCGCCTGATACGGCCAGCTTTCCGGCTCGAACAAATTTTTGCTCATCTTCCGATAACTTGCTCCATCCCCATCCTACCAATTGTCCAGCCAGTTTGCGCGACATTGTTGCGGCCATGCACCCTGAATATGAGTATTCAAAACCGTTGCCTAGTTCAGTTAAGTTTTTATCCGCATCATCCGCGTCAAACTTAAAATGATCCAAATAAGCCGGATCGGTAATAATCAACTGTCCACTATCAACGGCGCAATAACCGACTCGTTTATATATTCGCTTTGGTGATTTACTGGGTTTATTTTTACGAGTCGCTTTTAATGGTTTTTGAGGTTATTTTCTCTTCATATTTCACCCAAATAGTTCACACAAAAGAATTTCAACTTTTAAGCAGGAATCTTTTTCAGGCATTCAATATAAAAAAGTCTCCCATCCTATGCAAACATATTTTTGAATAAAAATAACAAAGCCTGCCAGCAATAAGTGTCGCTGCGCAGGCTTTCTAAAATTTTGCGATTTAGATACCGATTATTTCGCGCGCTGCTGCGCCATCACGCTGTGCTTGCGGCTATAGAAAAAAAAATGCCGAAACCGAGCGCCAGCCAGCCGAATAACCGCCACCAGTTTTCCGCCGGCAGAGAGAACATCAGCAGCAAGCAGAGGCCGATGCCGAGAATCGGCGTCAGCGGCGCAAAGGGCACGCGAAATGGACGCTCGGCATTGGGGTTGGTTTTGCGCATGATGAGCACGGCGGCGCAAACGATCACGAAAGCGAGCAAGGTGCCGATATTCACCAACTCGGCCAAAATTCGCAGCGGAATAAAA
>JBOHQZ010000730.1:0-3914 GCA_050732275.1 bacterium | reverse complement strand
ATGAAAATGACGCGCTGTTTTTGAGTCATTTTATTGATCCAAACTTTTTTAAAAATGGCATTATTTTTTCTTCAAAACGAAACTAAAAGTCGACCCTTTGCCCATCTCGCTCCACACGTTGACCTCGCTGTCGTGCGCTTCGACGATGTGTTTGACAATAGCGAGGCCCAAGCCGGTGCCACCGACGGAGCGCGAGCGTTCTTTGTCGACGCGATAAAAGCGCTCGAAGATGCGCGAGAGATGCTCGGATGGAATGCCGCGGCCGGTATCCGATACGAAAATTTCGACACTTTCCCGTTTATCTCTATAGCCGATTTCAACTTTGCCGCCCGGCAAATTGTATTTGATCGCATTGTCCGCAAGGTTGATGATGACCTGCGTGAGCCGCTCGCGGTCGCCTAGAACGGAAATCCGACGCGCGAACTTCGGCTTGACCAAAGAAAGCGTGATGTTGTATTCTTGTGCCCGCGCCTGTAGGTCAGCGACTTGCTTCCCCAGCCAGTCTTGCGGATCGAAATAGCGGAAGCTCATCTGCATCTCGCCGGATTCGATGCGCGAGATGTCGATCAGATCGGTGAGCAAATTATTGAGCCGCTCGGCTTGGCGATAGGTCTTTTCGAGAAACGATCTTTTGATCTGCTCATTTTCAACTTTGCCCTCCAGCAGCGTCTCGAGATAGCCTTGCACGGCAAAAATCGGCGTGCGCAGCTCGTGGGAAACGTTGCCAAGAAATTGGGTGCGCATGGTCTCGAGCTTGCGCATTTGCTTCAAATCGTCGCGGAGCTTGGCGAGCATTTCATTGAGCAAATCCGCCAGCTCGCCGATCTCGTCGTCGGAATAATGCTTGAAATGCGCTTCCAAATCGCCTTTCTTCACGGACTCGGCCACGCGCGCCAGCTCTTGAACCGGCGCCGTGAGCTTGCTGGAGGCCCAATAGCTGATTAGACCGATGAGCAGCAACGCCACGCCGCCGCTGACGAAAATATTCCAGCGGATTTCCTTGAGTGACTGCTCCACCGTGAGCAACGGAATGGCCAGACGAATAACGCACATCCGCTCCAGCAAGCCGGTTTTTTCTCCGTGCAGCCGGACTTTTTTCGCGGCATAAAACAAGCGTTGATGGACGGTGGCGCTCAGGCGTTCATGATGGCCAACGCCTTCGTGCAACGCCATTTGCACTTCCGGCCGCGAGAGATGATTTTCGACGAAACGCAGGGAATCTTGGGGCAAGCCCGATTCGAACACGACAATGCCGCTCGAGTCGATCAAGGTGATGCGGAGTTGGCTGGCGTGAGCGAAGCCGGCGAGCTGCTCGTAGTTCAGTCGATCCTGATCGAAGCTGAAGCTTGTCGTTTCCAAAAAATATTCGAGGCCGTCGAGCTGCGTTTGCAATTGTTGCAGCAGGCGGGATTTGTAGTAGCGCTGCAGCTCGTAAGTGATAATCAGGCCGGCGGCCACGGTCACCACGAGCAGCAGAAAGAGATGCGTGAGAATAAGGCGCTGGCGGAGGGAAAATTTCATGCGCGATCACTCATCTGCTTTAAGCCGGTACCCGACGCCTTTGATGGTCTCGATCAGGCGCATGTGGTCGTCGCCGAGCTTTTCACGAATCTTGCGGATGTGGACGTCGATCGTGCGATCGATCACCACCACGTCGTCGCCCCAAATTTCGTTGAGCAAAGTGTCGCGGGTTACCACCCGGCCGGGGCGCTTGGCCAGATAGACGAGCACTTCGAACTCCTTTTTGGTGAAAGCCACGAGCTTGCGCGCAACTTTAACGGAGTAGTTGAGCGTGTTGATTTCCACCTCACCGAATCGCAGCGTGGCGCCGGCTTCCGATAAGCTGGGCGCGGTCTTACGCAACGTGGTTTTGACGCGCGCCAGCAATTTGCGAATGCTGATCGGTTTCACGATGTAATCGTCGGCGCCAAGCTCGAGGCCGACCACTTCATCGATTTCCCCGCCCTTTGCCGTCAGGAAAATCACCGGAATGTGCTTGGTGTTCTCGGTTTGGCGAAGCTGCCGGATAACTTCCCAGCCGTCTTTGCCGGGCAGCATGACGTCGAGAATGATGAGATCGGGCGAGCTTTGCGCCAGTTCCAGCGCTTGCAAACCGTCCGCTGCCATCATCGTCTCGTAACCTTCCTGCTCCAGATTGTACTTCAGCAGGTCGAGGATGTCTTGCTCATCGTCAACCAGCAAGATACGTTTTGCCATCTTGGTCCTCAGAAACAAAAATATGAGTTCTTATACCCGCTCAGGATTAGTTGTTGATGTCATTGCGAGGCGTTTTTTGTCCCGCTTTTCGGGACTCCGTAAAGCGGAGCCGAAGTCCCGCCCAAAGCGGGATCGGGATGTGCGCAAAAAGATTGCTTCGCTGAGAAGCGCACGAATGACATTGGCTTTTACTCAAAAATCAACCCTGAATTGGTATATCGTCGTCCCACATCCTGACCATTCGGAAGATAAGAAAGTTTTAGGCTCATTCTCAAGGCATTTTTTTAAATTTTTCAGTTAAAATGTTATGGCGCTGTAAAATCCGGGCCGACACCTTTGGCAACAATTTTTTAATCCCACCTTTATCATTGCTTCACGCGCCGACATTATATTGATGATGAGAACGCATTAAACGGAGAATTCAACCATGAGCACATTCACCAAGCCGCTTGCAACTTCGCCTTTCGTGATGAATCCGAAAATTTGGGAATCGCTGCCGTTTTTTGGCCTCGATCTTAATTTCGAGGAAAACCTGCTGGGCCTCAACCTGTTGCTGCAAAATCGGGTTGCCGACGCCAGCGCGGTTGCCCTGCACGAGTTTCTCAATGATTTTCCCAGTTTTTGAAAAAACATGGAATCTGACTAAACTGTAATGAAATTTACTTCAGATAGAAACCCAACGCGAGCCGCTACCCAAAAGGCTATTTGCTCACGGAATTGGAACAGCTCACGGAAATGAATTATAACCCCTGAAATTTTTTATTTCCGTGAGAGTTCCATTCCGTGAGCTAAATGTTTTTGCTTTTTCTGCACCGCGTGGCGTGGCGCCTGCGGCGCCATCTGCGACAAAGATTTCACTTTAAAGAGACTATTGCGGGAGAATCTGTCATGCCAGTCAAATCCATCGAGCCAACCCCCACGGTTTTGCTCGTCGACGGCGACGAAGTTCAAAGCCTCTCGAGCAAGCGCGAGCTCGAGTCACAAGGTTATCGCGTCGTTTGTGCTCATTCCGGCGAGGATGCCTTTGCTGCATTCGAGCAGGAAAAGATCGACGCGGTCGTGGCCGATACGTTATTGCCGGATATGCACGTGTTGGATTTGATCGACGGCATCGCTGCCAAGCGCCGGCGCATTCCCATCGTGGTCAACAGCCCTTACACGGTTTGCAATCATAATTTCCGCTATTGGGCCGCCGACGCGATCATTGAGAAATCTCCGGACAGACACCAACTGTATGCGCAAGTTGCAGCGCTGCTGTAAGGGCAAAAAAACACCTCCGCATTCAAGAACATGACAACTGTGCACTTCAACCTTCAAGGAGGTCAACATGTTTACGAACAAGCCATTTGGCCGCAGCTCGTTGAGCATCGGCTTCAGTGCAATTTTAATTTGTTCATTGGCGCCGGCGGCCGGGAGCATGCAAGTGCAAAAGGCATTTTACACTTCAACCGAAACGAACGGAGTGAAAAAGGAACCGGGGAGCCTCCCAGAATCATTCCCGCAGAAAAATTATCCTTCAAAAAATACGCCGCTCTCGCCGGCCCGCGCGCTGGAGGCGAATAAAATCACCTCGCTTTTCGTGCGCGCCAATGAAAGCAATCGCATTCAGCTCTCGCTCTTGATCACATATAAAGACGAGTTTACCCAGGCCGTGCGCGAGCTGATTGGCGAAGAGGTGACACCGCTGCTGTTTTCCG
>JBOHQZ010000729.1:0-3917 GCA_050732275.1 bacterium | reverse complement strand
ATCCCCGCCTAAGCGGGGAAAATGGATTGGGATAGTTTTGTTCCAGCGTGAATTGCGCGGGTGGATCGTTGCGCGGCGTCTCGACCGCCGTGATTACAGCCGGGTCGATTCGCAGAATCGCCGTGCCTTGTGCAGGCAAGTCCACTGCAGGCCGCCAATTGGTGAACCCGCCGCCGTTATTGATGAGCACGGTCCCGGCCGTTTTTCCCGATAAAATCTCTTGCACGGCATGTGTGCCGGCGCTCAATCGCGACGCCGCGAGCGTCAACGATGGATTGCTGATGACCTGATTCAAAAAATTGTGCAGAACAATGATGGTCTCATTATTCGTTCGCCGCGCAAAAGCGTAAAGATTATCGTTGTCGGAGCTCACATTTCCATAATCGCCGCGGCGCAGCGCCTCGTGCGCATGACGCGCGGTAATGAGCTTGCGATACCACTGCCACACCGAGCTTTGATCCACCTGCATGGTCTGCACATTGAAAACCACATAATTCGAATTGACCGGATACCACGGCGTGCCCGTCGTAAATCCCGCATTCCGGCCGTTGTTCCATTGCATCGGCGTCCGCTTGTTTTCATCCCTGCCGCTGCCGATCATGCCGATTTCTTCGCCGTAATACATGAACGGAATTCCCGGCAGAGTTAGATAAATTGCTGCGGCGAGCTTCATCTTCGCGAAGTTTAGCCCGAAAGCGCCGAACACGCGATCCTGATCGTGATTGGTGAGGAACGGCGCATACTGCAAATCCGGATAACTCGGCACAACCGCCTGCATTTGATTTTTGATTTCGCCAGGCTGCCCTACGTTCACAGCGTTGATGATCGCCGTCGCCAGCGGGAACTCGAAACAGAAATCGACTTTCGTGCCATCCACATACGGCACGATGTTGTTAGTGCTGGACCAGACCTCGCCCACGACCATGGCCTCAGGCTTGACGTTTTTATAAAACTGCCGGAAAGTTTTCAAAAACTCAAACGTGGCCGGCACGTTTTCCATGATCGTACCGGCTTCGAAAAGATGTTTGATCGCATCGAGGCGAAAGCCGTCCACGCGCATCGTCTCCAGCCAAAACTTCGCCATGTCGAACATCTCGTTTTTAACCGCCTCGTTCGCATAATTCAAATCCGGCATGCCGCTCCAGAAGAGGCCGAAATAATACGCGCCGTTGCGTAGGTGCCAAACCTGCTGCCCCCACGGGCCGGGAAAGCCGGGATTGGGATTGCGCCAGGTATACCAGTTGCGGTAGGTCGAGTTAGGAGACGAGGCGGAATTGACGAACCACGGATGAAACTCCGAAGAGTGGTTCATGACGAAATCGATAACGACTTTGATGCCACGCGCATGCGCGCTATCGATCAGCGCGTGAAAATCCGCCAGCGTGCCGTAATCACGCTCGATGCTGCGATAGTCGGTCACATCATACCCGTGATAACTCGGCGACTCCGAGATCGGCATCAGCCAAATGCCGGTCACGCCTAAATCGGCGCCAGTGGCCGGATTGCCGTCGTTCAAATAATCCAGCTTTTGGATCAACCCTCTGAGATCGCCAACGCCGTCGCCGTTGCTATCGTAAAAACTACGAACGAAGATTTCGTAGAATACGGCGTCATTCCACCAGTAGGTTTGCTGCTGGGCGAAAGACGAACTTGAGGAGAAGCAGGCGGCAATGGCGAAGAGGAGTAATAATGATTTCAATTGAGAGGTCATTTTGATAACTTGAACGTTAAACGTCGAAGGGCCTTTCATGGATGCATACTTAATCCATGCTCGGGTGAAATCGTTTGGATGCACGCGTCTACAAGATAGCAAAAAGATTTTCAAAATCAAGTAGCCACGCACAAAAATGTATACAAAGGCTTCGTTCGCCAGAAAGGGCTTTTAAAAATCGTTGAGCGTTGCACGAGTTAAATTCGCAAAATTATGCTTGAATAATTTCAATCTTCTGCCTATATTAAAAAAGTGGTTGGCCTGTAAATTTTTTAGCCGGAAAACAATTCTCGAATATACATGCACGCGACCATCATAATCAATTTTTTTGCCGCCAGCGTGGCTGCCGGTTTCAAATTTTTGTATATCATCACGGTGAGCAAGGTCAGCCTTGCCATCGCGCTCATACTTTGGTATCACGCAGTCAATTGCAGTGGCGCTTTTCGTTTCCGCCATATTGTGCGCGCCGTGCCGTTTTTAGCATGGGAGCTGCGAGCTTGCCTCAACCCGCGCCGTTGGTTGATATGGCTGGCGCAATTGGTTTATTATAACGAGCGCTTACTGCTTCCCGCCGGTTCCGGCGCGGATTTTCTTCTGCGCCGCGACGGATATACCATAGTTGATTTCTTCAAAAAACTTTCACGCAGCGGCATTTCCCCACCCGCCATCGCTTAACTTACACCCGAGAAAAATCTTGCTGCGCCGAAGAGGCCGTTTTGACTTCTTCGTGCAGTCTCCGCTGTTAAAAGCTGTTTCGTCAATTTTGCAACTTAAAATCGACGTTGATTTCTTTTTCTTTTATGGAATTTTTTCTTGTCCAAATAAAAATCACTCAATTCAGATGGAGATGACCCCATGAAATGCCCTGTGTGCAATATCGAATTAAAAATGGCCGACCGGCAAGGCGTAGAAATCGACTACTGCCCGCAATGCCGCGGCGTCTGGCTGGATCGCGGCGAGCTTGACAAGATCATCGAACGATCATATTCCGCCCCTTACGATGACGACCGACGAGGCGACGACGAGCGCGATGACGATCACCGTTACAGGAACCAACCTCACGGGCCGCAACCTCGCAAGCGCAAATCCTTTTTGGGAGACATATTTGATTTCGATTGAACAAAAGCTCAAAAACTTTTTGGCAAACTATTAGTTCCTTCAAAGTGAAATCTGTGAAAAAAAGCAAAAAGATTTAGGTCACGGAATGGAACTCTCACGGAAGTAAAAATTTTATGAATTTCACTTCCGTGAGCCGTTCCACTTCCGTGAGCGATTGATTCTTTTGGTTCCGGCTTGCCTGAAATAGTCTTGCCTTAGACCTTCAAAATTTTTATTCAGAAGGACTCGTATGTCAACTCAAGCTTTATTATGGATTGGCTTCAACATTTTCGTGCTGGCGATGCTCATTTTGGATTTGGGGGTTTTCCATCGCAAAGCGCATGTGGTAAAAATTAAAGAAGCGCTTTTGTGGAGCGCCGTTTGGATCGCGCTGGCGTTGATGTTCAACCTCGGCATTTACTTTTGGCGCGGCGAGGAGGTGGCGCTGGAATTTCTCACCGGTTACTTGATCGAGAAATCCCTCAGTGTCGATAACATCTTCGTCTTTGTGATGGTGTTCTCCTACTTCCGCGTGCCGGCGCTTTACCAGCATAAAGTGCTCTTCTGGGGCATACTCGGTGCGCTGATCATGCGCGCGATTTTCATCGCCGCCGGCATTTCGTTGATCCAAAATTTTCACTGGGTCATTTATATTTTTGGCTCCCTGCTGATTCTGACCGGCATCAAAATGGCCGTGCAAAAGGACAAAGAGATTCATCCCGAAAAGAATCCCCTGGTGAACCTCTTTCGCCGCTTCATGCCGATAAGCGGCCGCTCCGAGGGTGGAAAGTTTTTTGTGAAGCAGAATAACCGGCTTTTCGCCACGCCACTGTTTGTCGTGCTATTGGTCGTTGAAACAACGGATCTCATCTTTGCCGTCGACTCGATCCCCGCCATTCTGGCCGTTACGTTGGACCCCTTTATCGTTTACACCTCGAATGTATTCGCGATTCTTGGCTTGCGCGCGCTTTACTTTGCTCTAGCCGGAATTATGAATCTATTTCATTATCTCAACTATGGCCTGGCGGGCATTCTCATTTTCGTTGGCGTCAAAATGCTCATTGCCGACTTCTACAAGTTTCCCATCGTCGTTGCTTTGGGGGTTATC
>JBOHQZ010000728.1:0-3922 GCA_050732275.1 bacterium | reverse complement strand
AGAGACTTGAACCGCGTCAAATTGCCTTCGCTTCGATAGGCTCGATAAAAAAATAGGACGAGCAGCGCGGCTTGCGTTGCGGTTGAGATGACGGCAAAAAAATGCGTCCAAACTCCCAAACTGCTCACGCCGAGCCAGAGCCAAAATGGAAATTTTGCAGGCGTCGCTTTGCCCAGCTCGCGGCGCGACAAAACAAAAGCCAGCCAAGAGGTGGAAGTGAAAAAAAACTGCGAGGCGTGGAATTTCAATTCGACGGCGATATACGCCAAAATGGAATTTTGTCCTATCAAAAGCGCAGCTAATAAGAGCACGACGCCGGCGGAGTTGGAAACGACAAAGGCAGCAGCGAGAAGCATGGCGAGGCCGAGCGCCAGCATGACCAGTGGATAGGTCCGCATGGCAAGCTCCATTTCGGCTTGGCACCACGCGGGCGCGACGGTGTTGAGCATTTTCCACCACAGGCTGGCCATGAAATGGTCGAGGGGAGGCGCCATGATGTGGGTGCGCGCGGCGGCAAAGAATCCGGGCGTCAATAGCCCTTGATTCCAGACGAAAACATTTCCCGCCTCGTCACCCCAAAGAAAATTGGTGGAAGCGGAGGGAATCTGCCGGCTGAAAAAGTGGCCTAAAAATATCGCCAGAACTGCCGCGCCCAACAGAAGCCGGTAACGTTGAAAAAATATTTCGAGGTGACTGCCGGAAATTTTTGTCGAGCCGATCATAGCCCGATTCCTTCGCTAACCGAATCGAGTTTTCGCCAAAGCCAATAGGTGAATTAAGGTGAAAGCTTCAAGCGCCTTCCATGGAGGGGTTCCGGAAAGTTGCAACAGCCACGGGAGTGGGAGCACACGCAAAAACAGCCCCGGATCGCCATTCATTCGTGAATGACATTTGGTCTGTACCGGCAACGAAATGCGTTAGCGGAAAGCAAGCGGTATTTCCTCGAGCTGCACGAATGGCTTCAGATTATTAGTGGACCGTCGAGACGGTGTTCTTCCATCTGCCTACTCGTGAAAACGAAATCCTCTTGACTTTTTCATCAAAAGTGTGCTTATTGTAACACCTTCCCAGTTATTTATTTTTACGGAGAGACTATTCATGAGCGAGCACAATCGCAACGAGACGGCGAAGTTGATCCAGGGAGCCAAATGGGTTATTCGCCAACTGCTGTTGGAAGTGGAAAGCCGGGGCACCGCGATCGAGCTTTTCGATGCGGTTTCCGGCGGCTACGTGATCTTCTATCGCCTGCTGCAAGGGAGCGAGGCCGTGGTGGAGGAGTTTGCCCAAAAGCTTTCCATCGGCAAGACGGGCAATCGGCTCGAGGTGCAGCATGGCTAAAATAACTGGTGGGATTTCCTGGATTCTTTTGATCCTAGTGGTTATTGTGGCCATCATCGTCGGCACCAGCATTTGGCATTCCCTGCGCGATACGCGCGCGGCTCTTGATGAGCAAAAAAAGAAAGTGGCGGAACTGACCCGCGCCGACTCGTTGATGCGGGCTTATGTGGATAGCCTGGACCGCGCTTTCGCCGAGCTGCAACGAGAAGAACAACGGTTGCGGGCAGAGCGCGAGCGCCTGGAGCAGGAATTAACCAAGATTGAAAAGAAATACGCCAAAGTTCTGGCACGGCTCGACACCGTGTGGACGGCCGGCGCGGTCATTCATGAATTGGATAGCGCGTTTCCACATTGGAAAGGGCAGATTCGCGAAGCCACCCGCGGCGACGGCGTACACGCCTTGATCGTGCCGAGATTTTTCGGCGCGGATGCCGCCGAGACGAAAATAAAATTGGACAAGAGCGAGGAAAAAATGGCGATCAAAGACAGCACGATCGCCGTTCTCGACAGCACGTTGGCGAACAAATCCGAGCAGGTCAAAACGCTGCTGGCCAAAGCCGACACCTTGCAAAAATCTTACGATCGCGTTTGGGGAGAGTATAAAATTTTGGATGAGAAATATCGCAAGCTGCTCGTGCGAAAATGGTTTACGCTGCATCTCGGCCCCGGAAATATTCTCAGCGCCGGCATTGGCGCCACGGCGGGGTATTTGATTGGGAAGCAAACCAAATAATCTTCAAACTTTTGGGGTGGGAGATAAAGCCAATCTTTTCGGAAAATGAAGGCCAACTTGGACAAAACGGCTTTTGAAATTTAGCAAAATTTTGCTGCTCAAGTTGGACTTCACGTTTTAGGCGCGGTTAAAAAGCTATGCCAAACTTGAGCAGCTCCACATCGATGTAACCCTTGCCGTTGAGCAAATCAATCCTTTGGATCTGTTTGTCCGTGCCGGTGAAATAACGGCCTACGGTCAAGCTGGTGCCCCAATAGATGCCGCTGCGGGAGAAATAACGATAACCGATGCCGAAGCCGGCGCCGAGTTTATGCAACGTAATCTTCTCTCCGTTGGTGTCAATGCTCAAAAAGGGAATCTCGTCGGTATCTTCGCGGCCGTGGAGATATTGGTAACGCATGCTGGCGCTCAAATAAAAGCCGCCTTGATGCCGGCCTAAAAAGTGGCGATAATGGCTGTCGACGGAGAAGGTGATGGGGTCAGTATCGTTATTGCCGGCGTCTTCAAAGAAGATGGGAAAAGCGATTTCAGCATTGCGATTAACGCTGAACAATGAAAAGCCGCCGCTGAGCACGAGCTGGTCATCTGCGCTGGCGAGCAACAAATAAGCCGGGTTGAATTCCACGCCGGCCGTTCTGTTGGCTAACGGATCAACATATTCAACTTCCCGGTAAATCTTGTCGAGCTTGGTCATCATCTTCTTTTGATTCGTGAGCATCGTGTCGATCTTGCCCTCTTCTTGTGCCAGCCCATTGTTCGCTAGAATCAAAAGACTGCACATGACACCGAGCGCGAACACTTTGGGGGAAAATCTTTGCTGTAACATAATTTCCTCCTTAAATAGTATTACTCTGGAAAAACTATCACGACCGCGAAGATTTTGAATTGTCAATTGACAATTCATTTGGTTGCGGCTTGAAAGCCGCGTTACGCTTATTAAAACTATTCACACGATCATCAGTTGCCGGCTTATTTTCACTATACAATTAACTGACAATAAACATGCCATTCAAGTTTTAGTTATACCCCGCCTAACTCAATGTGTCAAGTTATTGTTTTTTAGAAAGGGAATTTCTGAGGCGTGCGTAATTTTATAACATTTACAGAAAAATGGTGGTAACGAAGTTATCACAGTGGTATTTACGCTACGAAATACCAAGGCCTATGCAGCACGATATCTACCGCATAGGCCTCGGAGCGAGAGGTTAAAACTTTAATGGATGATTTATCTCGCCAACCGCTTCAGCTCGCCGAGGAACAAGTCGCCAACAAACTTGAGGCCGCGGATGTGGATGTTAGATTCGCCGTCGCCTAGCTCGATCGTGAACTCGCGATTGATAGTTTTCTCGCTGTATGATTCGCCGCGTTGGAAGGTCACGAAGGCAGTATACGTGCCGCTGATCGTGCCGGTGAATTTTCGCGTGTGATCGAACCGTCTGCCCGCCGGAACTTGCACGTTGGTAAGCGTCAGCTTCAAGGTGTGATCCAGCGTGCGCACCGAATTGCGCGTCGTGATGGTGTCGACCGCAGAACGTTCATAGTTGCCATTGATGGTGATAAGGCGCGTGTTTACACCGGTGGCGGTGAAGCCGCCGCTCAAACCGGTCAATTGCTGTGACAAGCGCCGCGTGCGGTGGATGCCCGTGCCTTCAATGATGTTGAATTTGATCGTGTACGCCGTGTCAACGCCGACGATATAATATTTTTGCGGCTGGCCATTCTTGTTCAAAAATTGATATGTGTACGTGCGACTGATCTGTGCATACGGAATACCATTGGGATTGCCGCGTTCGCGCTCCAGCTTCAATGTCCACGTGCCGGTTGCCGGATCATAACTCGTATCGATCTTCG
>JBOHQZ010000727.1:0-3923 GCA_050732275.1 bacterium | reverse complement strand
GTAACCCAGACGGCCCGTCTGGAAGGGTGAGGTTTTATGTGTAACCCGTGAATGAAATAAAATTAATAAACCCAAAGCAACAATATCAAAGTCACCAAAAAGCTGATGATCGCCCCGAGCAAAAAAAATACCGCCAAGATCGCGTAAGCAATCGCCGACCAATCGCCGCCTTTGCTACGCGCGACGATGATGAACCAAATGCCGCCGGTCAAAAAGAGCAACGGCATCAAGTAACTGACCAAAATACTATCTTGGTGGTTTCGGGCAACCAAAAAGACATATAGAAAAGTCAGCCCTGCCGCGATCAGCGCCACGACGCTGAACATAATAATGACGTTGGCATTCGAGCCTTTGGAGTAATGCTGGATGGACTGGCGGAAAATGTTGTTCATGTTGGCTCCATCTATTTCGTGCGTGATTCATCCATTCGCAATGGCGCCTGCGCAAACCCTCGGAGCACCCGCAGCCATTGCTGCGTCAAGATGGCCAGCGCCTTCTTTCCTTTTTCTCCCGTCGCTTTGGTGGGATCACCGAATAAACCGGTTCGGGAAAATTCGGGATCGTGGGGGTTACGCGAGAACAAGCCAGGCTCATAGCCGGGATAGTTCTTTCTTCCGCTTGTTCCATAATCCACAACCGCTTTTTCCATGCGCACCAATTCAGGTTGTAAATAAAGATTGATCGACGTCTCAATCTCATCCGCATGACCGCCGGCTTTTTGCTCTTGCAACGAATCGAGAGCCGGCGTTTCCAAATCATCCCACGAGATCACCAGCGCCGGCGTGCCGGTTTGAACGCGAATTTCACGCGCGACGATCGAGAGCGGCAAGCCGGTGGCGCGTGAGATACCTGTATTGAGGAGAACGATCCGCTTCGCGCCGTGCCGAATCAGTGACATGGCCACTTCGTAAACGTAGCGTTGAAAGACTTCCGCCGCGGCGACTTCGGTGCCGGGAAATTCACGAAACGCCGGGAACCAGCCGTGCAAAATCGGCGGCGCGACAATAACCGGGAATGAGGCGACGGCTTGTTGGCAGAGATACTCCATCACCGCGGCATCGGCATTCATCGGCAAATGCGGGCCATGCTCTTTCGCCCCGGCGCCGAAGGGCAAAATCACCAGCGGCGCGGCTTTGAGGCGAGCTTCCGCTTCGGGCCAAGTTAAATCGCCGAGAAACGCGCCGGCGGTTTGGGCCGCAACGCTTTTAAAAAGCAAAAAGAAAACGGCAAATAACAAAAAGAAAAATTGCGCCAGTTTCACAACGCCTCCGGAAAGAAGTTCTCCAAATATGAATATGTCATTCCGAGGAGCGCAGCGACGAGGAATCTTTCAAAGCCCGGATTCCTCGCTGCGCTCGGAATGACATCCTTTCCACACAATTGAAAAACGCTGTAACATTGCCGGGTTTGATTCTCACAGCTTTCGCGCGAACACCGGCTGCACCCAAGCCACGTAGCCGCCGGAACTATAAACTTTGGCGCGGACATATTGTTCATTGCCGGAGAGTTGATAAACCGCCGGATTGGTTTCCGCGCTCAACAGGATTTTTCCGCCGGCGCCGATAAATTCAGTTCGAAATTTAAAATCACCATGTTTGGCAATATGAATTTCGATTTGCGTCGAGGTGATTTTAATATCATCCAACTCGACGCCGGTGCTCGCATAAAACCGCCCCTTCTCCAGATTCTCGACGATTTCGCGCGCCTCCAAATTTTTTGCGCGCACCACCACCCAGCCGCGGCCGGGATTGGAGCGGCCCGGCGCAAATTCGCCCTGAAAATGATGCGCGTCATCGACGGCGATGCCGTAAATTTCCTTGCCCGCCGCCAATAAATGATCCCAAACCTGCTCCATGCCCGGCCAGTCGCCGCCGCCGAAATTGTTCACCTGCGGGTGGCCGTTGAAAACCTCCAGCAGGTTGTCGTCATTGATTTGTAAAAGCTCCCGGTGAGAAAACGCCCATCCAAAGTTGGGGTGATTGATGTGCGGCACGCCATTGACCGCACGTACGGCGTCCACATTCTTTTGTATGGTCCCCACCAGCGAGGTATCAACAATCGGATTAATGAGATGGGAAATATTCAAGCCGTTGACGTGCACCGGCTTTTGCTGAAACTTTGCCGTCACTTCTTCGCCCGGAATGAGCAAAAAAGTGGAATCAACCAAATCGTGAAGCGTCGCCGGATCGGTCAAGACGTTGTGATCGGAGAGCACGAGAAACTGATAACCGTGATCTTTGTACCATTTTGCCACCACCTCGGGTGAGGAGTCGCCGTCGCTCATCATGGTGTGAGTGTGGGTGTTGCCTTTGAACCATTGCTTGCCGGCAAAGTCCTTGTCTTCGAACTCCGTCTTTTCACTGCAAGCTGAAAAGGCAAGGATGGTAAGCGCGGCAACGGCATGCCAAATCTTCATTCCATCTCCGCAGTTTTGTGATAGCACAATAAAATATTTACAAAATGCAAAGTCAATGATTATTTTGTAAGATTTGTTTTCGATGTTAGATTTTGCTTGCGTTTCTCGCGCCGCGTGTCGTAATTCATTTGTCTTCTCAGAATGGCTGAACGTTTACGTGTCAGGAGATGATGGAAAAAAAATTTTTAGCACTGACCGTTGCGCTGCCTATTGTAGTTTCGCTTCATTCTTTTCGCGACCTCCCATCGCCCCCGCCGCGAAAAGATGCCGAGCCTTTCGTTGCGGTGCTTGGTGTTGTGCAAGATGGCGGCCTGCCGCATGCGGGTTGCCAGAAAGCTTGTTGCCACGACGCGTGGAACGAGGCAAAGTTGCAGCGCCGTGTGTCGTGTTTGGCGATTGTCGATCCAGCCTCCTCCGGGCGCTGGATGCTTGACGCCACGCCGGATTTCAAACATCAATTACGCGCGCTGGATGAGATCGCGCCGGTCTCGGCTTCACCCGGCCTTGCCGGCATTCTGCTGACGCACGGCCACATTGGGCATTACACCGGCCTGATGCATCTCGGTCGCGAGGTGATCGGCGCGCGCGAGGTGCCAGTTTACGTGATGCCGCGTATGCACGATTTTCTGAGTCGCAACGGACCTTGGGATCAATTGGTGCGTCTCAAAAATATCGTGCTGCAGCCAATGCAAAATGACGTGGCGGTCGAATTGAACCAGCGCATTCGCGTTACGCCGTTTCTCGTGCCGCATCGCGATGAATATACTGAGACCGCCGGCTTTCGCATTGCCGGCCCGCGACGCGCGGTCATTTTTATTCCGGATATTGACAAATGGGAAAAGTGGGATCGCCGCATTGAAGAGGTGATTGCCGGCGTCGATGTCGCTTACGTGGATGGAACTTTCTATACCGAAGGTGAGATTCCTGGGCGCAACATGGCGGAGATTCCGCATCCGTTCATTGTGGAAACCATGCAACGGCTTGCGGCGTTACCGGCAGCGGAGAGAAGCAAAATTCACTTTATTCACCTCAACCACACCAATCCGGCATTGCAACCGGAAAGCCCGGCCGCTCGAGCCATCGAACAGGCGGGCTTCCGTATTGCTGTTGAGGGAGAACGTGTTGCGTTGTAAGCCTTATTGCAACAGCACCATTTTCTTCGCCTGCATGAAATTCCCCGACTTCAAGCGATAGATATACATCCCGCTGCTGACGCGATTCCCCCAATCGTCGGTACCGTTCCAGCGCGCTTCGTAATTGCCCGCCGGGCGAACTCCATTCACCAGCTCGCGCACTTTCTTGCCCGACAAATTATACACGATCAATTCCACCGGGCCGTCGAGTCTGGTTTGATATTCGATCACCGTTTCCGGATTAAAATGTTTTGGTGAGGAGATCGTGGTCTCCATGGCCAAACTTGTTGCAAAAAAAGCATAACCGATTTATGCCAAAAAAGCAAGCCTTTTTTCGAAAATCCTTGCTTTCTTGCGGAAAGTCTGTTAAATTG
>JBOHQZ010000726.1:0-3934 GCA_050732275.1 bacterium | reverse complement strand
AGCGCGAAGGGCAGATGGCGGCGATCAATCAGCAGTTGAATGCAGATGCGCTGGTGAATGTCGTGTCGTCAGAAAAAATACTGGAAGTGCCCGATGCCAACACCGCGGAATCCATCGCGCGGCTGCCTGGCGTCTCAATTCAGCGAGACGGCGGCGAAGGTTCACAGGTGGTCGTTCGCGGCTTGTCACCCAAGTATAGCAAAGTTACGATTGATGGGGTCGAGATGGCTTCGACTTCAGAGTTGAGCGGAGCAACGGACAACGAAGAAACGAGATCGACCAACCTCAGCGCCATTTCGCAGGAGAATCTCAAAGGCATCGAGTTGTTTAAAGCGCCCACGGCAGATATGGACGGCGACGCCATCGGCGGCATCGTCAATTTGCGAACCGCCAGAGCCGAAGCCACACCGGAAAGGTTGGTCAGAGGATACGGCTCCTATAACGGCTTGGAAGCCGATTATGACCAGTACGACGTCTTTGGCAAAGTCAGCCAGCGTTTGTTAGACAACAAGCTCGGGCTGCAGCTTTCCATCAATACGGAGAGAAGAAATCGCAGCTCCGATTTGTTCTCCGGCAGCTACGATATTGATCCGCAACGGCAGAATCCGGTGACCGGCTATTTCCCCATAACCGTGACCAACGCCAGAGTTGAAGACCGGCTCGAGACCAGAAAGCGTTCCGGCGGGAGCTTGATTCTGGATTACAATCTCGGCGCGGGAAATATCATGCTAACCAATTTCTACAGCAAAACGACCCGCGACATTCTCTCCCGCGTATTGGAAGTGAGCGCAACCGGCGGAGGCGCTTTGCGGACTTCCGCGACCGACCGCAGTTTGGAGCAGATTTTAAACACGCTGCGCGGCGAACACCGCCTCTTCGGCCTTAATGTGAGTTGGCTCGCGGCGCATTCCTATTCACATTCCGATTTGCCGTTTGACCACGTGCTGAATTTTACCGGGCCGATAACCGTTCCCACGCCCCGTCAAGTTACGCGCGATACCAGCGCCATCGCTTTTTTTACCCAAGTGCCTGGGGCGATCCAATTGCCGATCAACACCGCCAATCCGACGACCGACGATGTGGAAGAACGGAACTATATCGGCGGCCTGGATCTTAGTTACGACTTTACATTGAATAATAACCTGGCTGGTTTGATAAAATTTGGCGGCAAGATCAAACATTTGGACAGGAGCCGCGCCAGAACGCGAGGCCAGCTTTGGGCTTATCTCACCGATCCCTGGAAAAGCATGACCTCCGGAAATTTTCTCGACCCCTCATATAAGCCGCACGATTTTCTCGATGGCGACGCGAGCTTGGGCACCGTGCTGGATGCCGGGGCAAACAGGACATTTTATAGCCGGTTCAGGGATAGCACCCAATACGTTATTAATGAAGCCTGGGCCGGCAACAATGATTACGACATCACTGAAAATCTCCGCGCCGGATACGTGATGGCCAAATTGAACTATAAACAATTATTGACGTTCGTACCTGGTATTCGTTATGAAGCCGTGGACAATGACTATCTCGCTTATACTTTGATTACCACATACAGCGGCCCTCCTCCCGTGCCTCGCAAGGGCGCCGACTTTTTTGTTTACGATACCACGGCAAAGGTGACCTACCATGATTGGATGCCGATGATGCATTTAAAAATCAAACCGATGAATTGGTTTGATCTACGGCTGTCACTGACCAAATCGATTGCGCGGCCCGATTTTAATGATGTGGCGCCATTTCAAAATTTGACCACCAATCCTGAGAGCAGCGCCCGGTTAGGCAATCCCGGTCTGAAACCGGCTCGCGCCTGGAATTACGATGCGTACGCTTCTTTCTACGACTCGTTTTGGGGGTTGTTCACCGTGGGAGGTTTTTACAAATCGATTGACGGCGTCAATATCAATTACAGAGTCTATGTGGCGGATCAAGCGCGTGTGAATTTATTGGTGGATTCTCTCGGTTTGAATTTGAGCGGGGTCAATCGGCAGTATGGCCACAGCGGCTTGCTCATCACCCAAACGCTCACCATGCCCATCAATCTTCCGGAGACGGGAGAAGTGAAAGGCGTTGAATTTGATTTGCAAACCAATCTCAGGCATTGGCCGGTTCCGAGTCTTTTTAAAGGAGTCGTGTTGGGATTCAACTATTCCATCATCAGCTCTCAAATCGGCGTGCGCGATTTTCAAACCAGAACCGTTTCACTCACGGTTCCTCCATTTTTCAGGACGGAACGCTTTGCGGTGAAACGCGACATCCCCGTGCCCGGCCAAGCTGATCGTTTGGCAAATCTCTCGGTGGGTTATGATATTGGCGGGTTCTCTGCGCGGGTGTCGATGTTCCATCAGTCCGGCAGCTTGCGAGATATCGGTGTGCTCGAAGAGCAAGACAGTTACGACGATGGCTTTACACGCTGGGATTTGTCGGTCCGGCAGCGCATCACCGGCCGCATCGAGGCGTATTTCAACGTGGTGAATTTGACCGAAACCCGTGACCGGCGCTATGTTTTCAGAGACAACCGGCCGACCAGGCTCGAGAGCTTTGGCCGAACCGGTGATCTCGGATTGCAATTCAGGTTATGAGGTTGTGCGAATAAAATCAAAGGAGGTGAGCGGATTCTACATTCGACGTGAGCTGTCTTGGTTTGTTTGGTTTCAGGCCAAATCACTGACCGGTCACTAAAACAAAATTTCGCTGCAATAAAGCGCTGCAAAAAGTGACCGGTCAGTTGGCCTGCTTGAAAATCAAAATTCTTGCTGCGTTTATCAATCAACCTCTCGGAGGAAGCTATGAAAAGAGCTATTGTTTTGATCGCAGTCGTGCTGGTTTTGGCAAGTCAACTCGTTTACGCCCAACAGGTAAAAAACATTGCCCCGGGGCTGAACACCCTGGCAGAAGCGGTTAACACTTCCACTGCCGGAGATGTTTTGGTCCTGCAAAGAGGCGCCGGTTATCCCAATCAGGGCACGATAAATGTGAATGTCCCCATAACCATACGGGCAGCAGACGGGACTGGTGACCGGCCGGTCATCGCCGTCGCCCCTGATGCTGCCGGCATGTACGCTGGTACTGTTCTCACTCTCTTTGCGAATATTAAGCTCGAGAATCTTGCTTTCACCGGCATTCGCTCCCCCCAAGACCGGGCACAGCGTATCGGCCAGATGTTTCAAATGTCTGCTAATAATTTGAGGGTCGTCATCGACGGCTGTTCTTTTGTCGGGTTTGGCGGCAGAACTCTCGAGGCCGGAAGAAATGGCGCCGTCCTGATCGTGAGGAACTGCATTGAAACCGGCAACGGTCGCTCCAACCGCGTTGACAACGGCCGCTTCATTGATTTCCGCAGCGCTGCCGCAGATACGCTCATCCTGCAGAACAACACTTTGCTGAATTGCGCCGACAGGTGGATTCGGCACATGATCGCGCCGGCGAGCCTCAAATATGCTTTCATCGATCACAACACGTTCATGAACGGCACCGGTTATCGTCCCTCCTTTCAATTCCGCAACGTGCAAAAACTATATTTCACCAACAACCTCGTCATCAATCCGTCGATCATGGGCACCACGTCATACGGCGTTAGAAAGGATGAGCTTGAATATCCTGTGCCTTTTCGCACGGTTTGCACCTTTACCATCGCTGGAGCAGATACCTCAAATCAAGTGCTGGTCATGAGGAATAACAACGTGTGGCGGGATCCCAGAATCGACGCCATTCTTGGTGGGCTGAATTTAGCCGCCGGTGATTCGGTGGAGATCGCGCCCATGTTCAGTAAAGGTTTTGCAGACAGAGTCAATCCGGCAACGGCTTTCTTTTCGGAGCAGTTAACTTTTGTCAAGGCCGTCACGATCGACAGTCTTCTGCCTGAGTTGCAAGCCTATGTCAGCGGCACCAAAGGGTATTCCCATACGGCATTTATCTTTCGCACCGACGAGATTGC
>JBOHQZ010000725.1:0-3938 GCA_050732275.1 bacterium | reverse complement strand
AAGTAATTCTTCGGCGGTTGGCACGACGCCGCCGGCGCGGCCATAAAATTCCACCGGCACCCAATCGTGAACTGCCAACCGCACATCTTCCACCATTTGTCCGGTGCTCAATTCGCAAACGAGAAAACCATAAGCCTGATCGGCCAATTCGCCAATTTTTTTGCTGGGAAACGGCCACAAGCTAATTGGCCGCAACAAGCCAGCGGGAATGCCTTGCTCGCGCGCCATGTCGACAGCGGTGCGCAAAAGTCGCGAGACAATTCCATAGCCGACCGTGACGATTTGCGCATCGTCCAGCCGATATTCTTCAAAGCGAACTTCTTTGTTGGTGATGGTTTCATATTTCGCCTGCAAATGCCGAATATGCGCTTCCAATTCCTCGGGCACTAATTGAATCGACGTGATCAAATTATCGCGGGTTTCTGCTGTTCCCATCACAGCCCACGATTTTTGAGGAAGTTTGAAAATTGGCTCGGAAAAATTCACCGGCTCCATCATTTGGCCGATGAAACCGTCCGCTAAAACCACAGCGGGATTGCGATACTTGTCTGCCAAATCAAACGCGAGCATGGTGAGGTCGCACATTTCCTGCGCGCTATTCGGCGCGAGCACGATGAGGCGATAATTGCCATGGCCGCCGCCTTTGACGATTTGAAAATAATCGCCCTGTTCCGGCGCGATGTTGCCGAGACCGGGCCCGCCGCGCATGATATCGACGATCACCATCGGCAATTCCGCTCCGGCTGCGTACGAAATGCCTTCTTGCATCAATGAAATGCCGGGACTCGATGAAGCCGTCATCGCGCGCACGCCGGTTGAAGCGGCGCCGTACAACATGTTAATTGAGGCGACTTCGCTTTCCGTCTGCAAAAATGTGGCGCCCATTTTCGGAAAATATTCGGCGGAGGCTTCGGCAATCTCGCTGGCCGGGGTGACGGGATAACCGAAATAAGCGCGGCAGCCGGCGAGCAGCGCCGCTTTCACCACCGCTTCGTTGCCTTTGATGAGTTGCATACTTGATCCTTGATGCTGGATGTTTGATGCTTGTGCTGATTACTGATCACTGGTCACTCGACTAGCATTCAGAACTGGCATTTTTGACTCGACCCGTTTGTAAACCGTAATCGTTCCAGGCTCCGGACAGACATAAAAACATACGCCGCAGCCGGTACATTCAACGCTCTTATATTCGGCCGGATGATAACCCATGCGATTCAGTGCTTCAGAAATTTTCAGCACCGAAGGCGGACATACTTCGACGCAGAGTCCGCAGCCTTTGCACTCTTCGACATTGATGACGACCATGCCGCGACTTCCGCTTTCTTTTCGCACGTGTGCCATGATAAGCTCTCTTTTCAATTTCATTCGATTTTTAATCTTGCCGCTTTATGCACAGAAGAATTCCGGCTAATAACGGCGGCAGAGTTATTGTTAGAATCGCCAACGTCATACCGGTGAAGGAGATCGAGCCCGCAGCGATGGCCGGATAAATGATGAAAAAAAAATCCACCAGCTTGCCCATATAATCATTAAAGCGCGTGCAATCGTGCGGATGTATCGCAATTGCTGCGCAAGATTGAGATTTTGATTTGTCATCGAGCGCTCTTTGCCAAAGGAAAATTATTCTTAGATCTCAATGATACGGCGGAAAAACTCTCGGCAGCATCGATTCATCAACTTCGGAATCTAATTCGCTGAACGTTGGGGTATTCACCAAGACCCAGATGGCGTAAATACCAAGCGCTGTGCCGAGTGGAATAATGAACAGGCTCAGAAAGGCCAAAACCAGCGCCGAGAAGCTCGCCCAAAATTTTCGCATGAGTAGTGCGATGCCGGTGATGATGGCCGGCAGAGATATCAATGCAAAGAGCAAGGCAATGACCGAAGCATAACCATGCGCATTGGCAAACATGCTCATCTTGGCGGGCAGGAATAAACGGCCGGTTTTGACAAGAAAAAGCAGGACGGCGATCACAGCGCCCAACAGCCCGAAGGCAAAATAGAATATCCCTAAAATTTTCAAGTGATTTTTCATGGCATTCCCTCCGTACTGTGAAAGTTGGTTCCATTCGAAGCCGTCATTGCGAGCGGAGCGAAGCAATCTCGTTGCAAATAACAGATCGTTTCGGCAACAAGCGCCTGCGATGACAGAAATACGCTCACAATCATTTCTTTCGCGCGCAACTTTATTAGCTCGTCACTTTCACGTCGTGCACTTGTGGGGCCGCGCCGAACCATCACGCGCGCCAACTGCTCAGGCTCGGCGCAGCCTGATGAATCTCATCGCTTCATGTTGTTTTCAAATCGAATCGTCAGCTTGAAAACGCCATCCTCAAATTTTCGCTCGGCAAGGCCGAGCCGGTCGAACACGTGCAGCATATCGGTATTCTCCGGCAAAACATACGCAATGAATCCTTCAAAGCCGTTGCTCTTCGCCACGCGTATCAATTGCAGCAACAGAAAACTCGCAATGCCTTTGCCACGATAGTTTTCATGAACGACAAAAGCGCTCTCGGGAAAATTGGAATTCGCCTTGCTCATATAGCGGCCGACGGCGACGATGCGTTCCCTACCAGGTTCGCCAATCACGCCGACAAAGGCCAGCGAATTTTTGTAATCGACATTCACCAGATATTGCGCTTTGTCATGCGGCATGTTTTTGATCGTGGCATGATAGCGCAAATAAATGGTCTCTTCACTGTGCGAATAGAAAAAGTCTTGCAGCATGCGCTCGTCAGTCGGTTTGATCGGGCGGAACAGAATGGGCCCGATGTCTTTGAAGGATTGCGTCGTTTCATATTGTTGCGGATAGATGCGGCCGATGGTTTCCAATTTCTGATCGGGATACACATAATGCCGCTCCTTCATGGCGTCCAAAAGCTCGCTGCGAAAATCCGGATGCGCGATGTTGATCAACTCGAGGCTGCGCTGGCGCACGGATTTTCCGTACAAATAAGCGATGCCATACTCTGTCACGACATAATGAACGTCACCGCGCGAGGTGGTCACGCCGGCGCCGCGATGCAATTCAGCGACAATGCGTGAGAGCTTGCTGTCTTTTGCGGTCGAGGGAAGCGCGATGATCGCCTTGCCGCCGGCGGAGCGCGCCGCGCCGCGAATGAAATCCACTTGGCCACCGATACCACTAAAAAAGCGATAGCCAAGAGAATCCGCGCACACTTGGCCGGTCAAATCCACTTCCAGCGCTGAATTGATCGCCACCATTTGTTGATTGCGGCTGATGATGAATGGATCGTTGATATACTGCGACGGATGAAATTCCACACCGGGATTGTCATGCACGAAATCGTAAAGCTGCTTTGAGCCCATGACAAAGCTGGTGATGATCTTGTGGCGGTGCAACGTTTTTCTTTTGCCATTGATCACGCCTTTTTTAACCAGCGGCACGACCCCGTTGGAAAACATTTCGGTGTGGATGCCCAAATCATTTTTGTCGCCGAGCATTCTAAGAACGGCGCCGGGAATGCTGCCGATTCCCATCTGCAGCGTTGAGCCGTCGGAAATCAATCGCGCAATATGGGCGCCGATTTGGAGGGCGACCTCGTCCGGCTCAGATGGTTTGAGCTCGAGAATCGGCTCTTCGTATTCCAGCAAATAATGAATCTGGCTCACGTGCAAAAAACCGTCTCCCAATGTTCTCGGCATGCTTGGATTGACTTGCGCCACAATGAAGCGCGCCACCGCCGCGGCCGATTTTACGACGTCCACACTTATGCCTAAGCTGCAATAACCCTGCGCATCCGGCGGCGAGACTTGGATGAGCGCGAGATCGACTGGCAACTGACCGCGTTCGAATAAATTCGGCAACTCGGAAAGAAAAATGGGCGTGTAATCCGCCTCGCCCATCGTGACCGCTTCCCGAACATTCGATCCGATGAAAAAAGCATTGTGCCGAAAACTGTTGCGATATTGTGGAT